>JBEKXS010000002.1:0-115986 GCA_049511795.1 Candidatus Pacearchaeota archaeon
CTGTTCCATTGAAGTTGTTATTTGTGAATTGATACCATGCAACACTTCCATTAGCTAATTGAGCCCAGTTAGCATATGTTCCGTTGTTTAATGTCGTCAATTGTGCAAACGTATTGTTTGTTGTAAGATAATAAGGAATTGTAAGATTTAAATTATTATAAGAAAAAACATCTGTTGTTGCATTGATTTGTCCTGTAAGTAAAGTTCCAAGGGTTGATCCAGCATTTGTTACTTCCACAATTCCTGCAGATTGTCTTGTAATTCCTGTATCGCTCCCTGTTGTATCTGGGCTTGTTCCAGATGTCCATGTCAACTGAGTTCCGCTTCCTAACTGAAATCCTTGTCCTGAATCTCCCCTATAACGGATTGCTGAAGAACCTAGATTACCCACATATAAATTACCTGTTTGGAAATTTCCTGGATTTGAACCATCGGCATATTGAACAAGTAATCCTGGACCTCCACCAATAGTTGCCTGTTTAATCCCAACATAAGAAGAATTAAATCCTCCAAAAACAAGTTCACCAGCACTATTTATAACAATATTTTGATTGACACTCAAGTTGCCTGCAATACTTGCATTTCTTGCAACCCACAAATCTCTATACCTTAAGTTAGAATTTCCCAAGTCAAACTGGTTGTCAAAATAAGGGATTATAGAGCCATTGATGTTCAGATTTGTTACATTCAAGGCAGTTATATTAACAAAATAACCTGTTTGGGCAAATATGTTCCCTCCATTTATAGAAAGCCCCCCATTGGTAAATCCCCCATTAAAGTTAAAGCCTCCATAAACGCTATTGTTTAAAGGCATGAAAAAGCTTGCAGGATAGCCTCCCAAAGTTGTTGCGGTTATGCCTGTCAACTGACTTCCATTGCCATAATACAAGCCAGAAATGTTAATAGAATTTGCACTGATATTATAACTACCCAATGTTAAGTTTGTGTTCACATTAACTTCACTAAGGTTTACCTGGGTTGCCCTGAAAGAATAAGGCACTCTTCCAAGCTGATCAACAGCCTGCAAAACTCCATCTCTGTAATAACAAAGGTAATATTGGGTATCATAATTTAAGGCGCTTAAGTTTCCGCCGCCTGTTCCTATCTGTGGCAAATAAATTGAAACAATTCCCCTTGAATCAGTTGTAAGTTGAGCTGAATAATTATAAAGAATGTTGGGACTACAAGTTGCACTTGAACTATCTGTAATGTTGAATGCGAAATTAAAAGTTCCTGCCTGTATTGTCCCATTTGAATAAGTAGTTTGAAGGTTTATGTGAAAGGTATCATTTATTGGAGCTGCTGAAACATTGCCCATTAAAAAAATAAATGAAAATAAAAATAGTAAACTGAATAAAAAATTTCTTAATTTTGATGTTTTTTTGTTGTTTTTTTTGCTTGTTTTTTTATTTTTTGGGTACTTTTTGAATTCAATCTTCTTGTTACTAAATGAGATATACCATACAGTACCTGACATATGAAAAAAACACAAATTTTAATCATAAACATTAGGAGCTGTTTAGGGCCCTAAACATGGGGTTTTCAGTACTTTCGCAATTTTTAGATTTACCTTACATTTTCCTATTGTAAGTAAAAAAGAAAAAACATTTTATCGTCGGTAAAAATTGGTTTCCCTACGTGTAAGTAAAATTTATAAAAGCGAAAAACCTTAGGATTTTAGAAAAAAGAGGAAAATGAAGCAACCAGTTAAGATTTATCTAGACCCTGAAACACAAAAAAGGCTATTAAAGAAAGCAAATGAAACAGGATTTAATGGCCGTGGCTCGCTTACAAAGTTTATGGAGAAAATTGCATCAGAAGATATATGTTTTTTGGATGAAAACTTAAGAAAAATGATGAGGACTTTGTTCCCTGCAAAGCAGAATTAAAATAATTCTTTAAGATAATTTTAAATATGCAAAAAAGCTTTCAAAAGCATAAACAAGTGAGCCTGTAGCTCAGCCTGGTTAGAGCACTGCTCTTATATGAGCGTAATCCTTCAGGATTATATTTCACTGGATTCGTCTAAGTGAGGCAGGGGTCCACAGTTCAAATCTGTGCAGGCTCATTCCAATTTCTCCAGAATATTGATTATATTCCACAGCAAGAAAGCTTAAAATGTGGAAATTGCTATAGATTGCATTAAAGATGGCTGAAAAAAATAGGGCATTTATTTTTTGGACAATTGTAATAGCTCTCGTAGTTGTTTTCGGTTTATTGTATTCTTTGGGGATTTTCCCTGGCTCAACACAGGGTTATGCAATAAAGAATTATATTGGACAGAATTTTACAGGAGAAGTTACATCTGCATATTTTGAGACCTTTCCTGCGGGCACAAACGTGACTTTGGACATGAAAGGTACAATAAAAAACATGTTCTACAATAGCGAAGAAGTGTTTCTGGCTGGAAACTTAAATGTCAGCAGCAATGTAACTTTATCTGTCAAGGTCTTTAACTCAACAGGGTCAGACATGGGAAATCCATGGTATGGCAATCCAGTAACTCTTCAGGCAGGGAATTTTGTTTATGGCCCAATAACCTTACCCAAAACTCCTGGGAATTATGTAATGAAATTGTACATCAACGGCTTTGAGGAAAAAGACCTAGCTTTCTACGCATTTTGAATCAGATAAATTTAGCATTTTTAAGTTATCTTTAAAAACTATCTTAATTATTTTCTATAAGTAATACTGCCCCGATAGTTCAGAGGCCAAGAATACTGCCCTTTCACGGCGGCGACCCGGGTTCGAATCCCGGTCGGGGCGTTACTTTCATAATCTTATTAAGCCACTCTTTCTTCTTGTTTTTATGAAAACAACAATAAGATATGCAATAATTGATGCTTTGGGAGCATCTTTGTACATTGTTCTTGTTGCCTCTTTTATCTATTTTTTAGGCCGTAGTTTTCCAGGTTCAAACAGCACAATCCTAATTCCAATTGCAATGCTCATGCTTTTTGTTTTTTCAGCAGCCCTGACAGGAATACTTGTTCTTGGCAGGCCAATTGCCTTTTACCTGGATGGCAAGAAAAGAGAAGCCTGGTTAACATTGTTTTACACTTTAGGATTTATCCTGGTTATAACCATAATTGTCTTTCTCATCCTTTTTGCAGTAATCCCTTAACCATATAAGGCTCATCAAGTTTATACCCTAAGTGTTTGTAATATTCCCTGACACCTATACCTGAAATGACATAGATTTTGTTGTATTTGTTGGTTTTGGCAATTTTCTCAGCTTCTTCCATAAGCCATTTTCCCAAACCTCTGTGCTGGGAAATCTTTCCTTTTTCTCCAAGTTCCAAAGCCTGGCCGTAAACATGCAACTCGCGAATCATTGCCTTTTCGTCTTTTCCTTTTGTTAGCCTTAATCTTAGCAAGCCAAAAAGGATATTATCTTTGTTAACAACTTCCAGGAAAAACTCCTTTCCTTCAGAAGCATTATATTCCAAAGTCCTAAGTTTCAATTCCTGATTAAGACCTTCTGGATTAAATCCAACTTCCCTCATTCTTATTTCACCTATTTTTTGGCCAGTAACTCTTAATTCTTCCTCAACATCTTTCCTTAAATCGAGTTTTGTTAAGCCTTCAACCATTTTTTCTTTTGGAAACTCTCGAATCATTCTCATAACTCTGCAGTATTCTGGAATGATTGTCATCATTTTAGTGAGAATTTCTTTTGTTTGCTTTTCTGTATATGGCTTGTAATTAATTAATTTGTATATTTTAGCAAGTGGAGAATCTTGAACAACTTGGCATGGATAAATTTTCAGTTGGTCTGGCCTAAATGAAGAATCAGAAAATATTTTCTTGAAAAGTGTAATGTCTTTTTTTGGATTGCTTCCTGGAAGTCCGGGCATTATATGATATCCTAATTTGAATCCAGCGTTTTTCAGGTTTCTTGTTGCATTTATTACATCCTGAACACTATGCCCTCTGTTTGTTTTCCTGTAAAGTTCATCATCAGGCATCTGAACTCCTATTTCAACTCTTGTTGCACCAAATTCAAGCATTCTCTTTATCTCTTCAGGAGAACAGTTGTCAGGCCTGTTTTCAATGCACATTGCAACACACCTGTGCTCTGCTTTTTCATTTATTTTCTTTGCCTCATCCAAATTCTTTGCATCTTTTCCATTCATGGCATCAAAGCACCTTTTGACAAACCAGTATTGATAATCAATGTCATATTGCAAAAAAGTTCCTCCCAAGACAATAAGCTCAATCTTGTCAGTTGGATGCCCCATTGCATGAAGAACATTAAGCCTGTTTTTCACCTGTTCATAAGGGTCAAAGCCCAAAGCCAAAGCCCTCATGACTGCAGGACTTTTGTCAGTATAACTTTGAGGAACATATTCTCCGCCAGGACAATAAATGCATGTTCCGTGATTACATTTTCTTGGTTTCAGCACAACTGTCAAAGGAGTCACTCCTGAAATTGTCCTTACAGGCTTCTTAACATGTTGTACAACTTGGTTCTGTTTTTGCATCAAGGAATTAAATTGGAAAGCTATTAAAATGTTATTGCTGATAAAAATAGATGAAAGAGAAAGAAATTTCTCAGGAAGAAGTTTGGGATAATATTGCAACACCTTGGAAAGAATTCAGGGCAAAACCGATTCCAGAAGTTCAGGATTTTCTGAAGAGCAAGAAAGGAAAGATTCTTGATTTATGCTGCGGCTCTGGCAGAAACTTCACAAATATTAATGGAACAATATATGGAGTTGATTTTTCAGAAAAAATGCTGAAACATGCAAAGGAATTCGCAGAAAATGAAAAAATAAATGTGGTTTTAAAAAAATCTGGGGCAGATAAGCTTCCTTTTGAAGATAATTTTTTTGATTCTGCAATTTACATTGCAGCTCTTCATTGCATAGAATCAGAAATTGCAAGAAAAAATTCAATAAAAGAGCTTTATCGTGTCTTAAAAAAAGGTGCAGAAGTTTTGATAACTGTGTGGGACAAAAACCAGAAGAAATTTGAAGATGTTCCGAAGCAAAATTTCATATCCTGGACAGTAAAGGGAAAGGGCGAGTTCAGAAGATATTACTATCTATATGAAAAAAATGAATTTGTTGATTTATTAAAGAATGCTGGCTTCAGCATTGTAAAAATTTATGAAAAAGGTAATGAAAATATTAATTATTCAACAAGAAAAGCATATTCTGAAAAAAATATTATTGCAATAGTTAAGAAATAGTCTAGCAATTACTTCTTCTTGGCTTTTTTGTCTGATTTTTCCGCCTTTTCCACTTCCTTCTTCTGCGCTTCTATCATTTTCTTGAATTCTTCTTCGCTAACTATTTTTATTGACGGCTTTTTTCCAGCTGGCTGTTGTGCTACCTGTGGTTGTTCTGGCTGAACTTGAACTCCGCCAGCTCCTGTAGCGCCTGGAAGACCCTGGCCTGCACCAGCACCTAAACCTTGTCCTGTGAATTTTATCATATCAAAAAGAGATTTCTTGTCCATGAACAAAACAGTGTTTGTCTCATCATCAACATGAGCCTGAAGCAAACCAAGGCCTTGCAAAAATCCTGTGCAGTTCCAGACAGGCTTGTCATCCATTGTTGTGAGGAAAGCAAGAACCTTCTCAATTGTGTAAGTCATTTCCCTGTTATGCATTTCATCCTGAAGAGTTGATTTTATTTCATCAATATCTATTTTAGTGATTTCTTTCAGCTCTTTTGGAATGAATTTTTTGTTTCCAAGTGTCTGAGCTTTTTTATCAAGCATTTTTTCAATCTTGCCTTCTGCCTTGAAGCTTATTATTTTCTTTTTCTTTGGAGAATAAAAATCAACCTGCGTCTCATTTTTTCCTTCTGTAAAATCCCTTACAAAGAAGACAGAACAAAGATATGATTTTGGGTCAGATTTTATGAAATCCTTGAACTCTTTTGATTCCTTAACTTTTTTTATGTAATGTTGCGCTTTCATTTTCTTTCTTTTATTTCTTCTCTTAACTCCTTAATAAATTCATCTGTTTTCATTGACTTTATTTTGCTGTTTCCTTTTTCTCTTACAGCGACAGTTCCATCTTTCTCTTCCTTGTCGCCCACAACAATTATGTAAGGTACTCTCATTATTTCTGCCTGTTTGACTTTGGATTGTATTGTCGTGCTTTCAAAATCTGCATCTAACCTGATATCTGGCATATTTTCAGCAATTTTTTTTATAACTTTTCTTGAGTGTTCGATATTTCTATCTGTAAAACTTAAAACTCTAACTTGAACTGGTGCAAGCCATGTTGGAAGTCTCCCATTAGTGTGTTCTAAAAGAATTGCTATAAATCTCTCCAGACTTCCATAAATAACTCTATGAATAACTATAGGAGTTTTTTCTTTTCCGTCTTTATCTTTATATTTAAGGCCGAATCTTAATGGCATTTGCATATCAAGCTGGATTGTTCCCATCTGCCATTCTCTTCCCATAGAATCTATCATAAGGATGTCTATTTTTGGTCCATAAAATGCGCCATCACCTTCAAGAACAGTAAATTTCTTGCCGGATTTTTTCAAGATTTCTTTGAGCTCTTTTTCAGCCTTATCCCAAATTTTTTTATCACCCATGAATTTTTCAGGTTGGGTTCCAAGTCTAAATGAATATTTCATGCCGAAAATTCCATAAAATTTATCGCAGATTTTTATTATCTGTTCATATTCAGATTTAATCTGGTCTTCTGTTACAAAATTATGAGAATCATCCTGCTGGAAAGATCTTACTCTAAGTAATCCGCTCAGTGTTCCTGAAAGTTCATAACGGTGAAGTCTGTCTGTATCAGAAATTCTTAAAGGCAATTCCTTGTAACTTCTTGGCCTTGAACCAAAAATCACCATGGCATTTGGGCAATTCATGGCTTTTAAGCCATACTCTCCTTCTTCTGTTTCAGAAATGAACATGTGCTCTTTATAATGCGACCAATGTCCTGAAATCTTGTAAAGTGCGCTCTTATTTACTAAAGGTGTTATTGTCTCCTGATAGCCAAGTTTTTTATGTTCTTCTCTCCAGAATTTAATCAGTTCATTATAAATTATTGTTCCATTCGGCAACCAGTAAATCATCCCTGGAGAAGATTGATTCAACATGAATAAATCCATTTCTTGTCCGATAATCCTGTGGTCATTATCTTTAAGTTTTAATGTATCAATTCGCGAATTTCTTATTTCATGAAGAAAATCTTTAGGGTCATATTCTTCTGCAGCAATTTTTGTTTTTGCGTCCTTAGCCATTTCTGGCTCCATTATAATTTCCCTACTTAATTCAGAAAGTGGATGGCCTTTAACTTTCAACTCAAATTCCTTGTAGTATCCAAAAGGAGCACGCACAACTTTGAATTTTTTCTTCAGTTCTTTTTCAGCTTCTTTCAATATTTCTTCAGCCATTTCCGGTGAACCAAGATTTCTTGAAAGATGAGCATAAGGATAAAGAACAATTGTCTTTGCCTTGACTTGCCCTGCAATATCTTCAACATTTTCAATAAGTTTTTTTACGCTTTTTACAGTATCTCCTTTTTCAACAGAAGTCAAAACAACAAGGCTTTCCCCAACTTTTTGCTGTTGTTTTTCTTTTTCTCCAAGCTCCTTTATGTCTCTTAGTGCTTTTTTCAGTGGCTTAAAGTTTATGTAATCAACATGCAATGCAAGTATCTTCATAATTTATATAGAAAATAGAAGTTTAAAAAATCTACTTCTCATTTTTCAGAATGCTCTTTTCCAAATCTTTATTGTTAACTTTTCTGAGCTTTTCCTGAAAATCTTTTGTGAATTTTATAAGCTCATCTGCAAGCCTTTGTTTTACTTCTTTTGTAAGAATCTTTCCTGTCTTATAATCATGGACAATTTTCTCGCTCTCTTTTTCATTGAGGAAAAGTTTTGTAAGATAAAATATTGAGACGTCTTTCTCTGGGTCTGCACCAAGCTTTCTCTGCTCTTCTGCAGTGTCTCTTCCTCCTGAAAAAGCCTTGTTTACTTTTTTTCTTATTTCATCAGGGGAATCTTTGAGAAATATTGCATTGTTCTTTGATTTTGACATTTTCTCGCCGTCTGTTCCAGGAAGAAAGAAAAGATGAAGGATTGAAGGAAGTTCATAGCCAGCCCGCCTTGCAATGTCTCTTGAAATTCTTATGTGCGCATCCTCATCAGGTCCTATAGGAACAAGAACATTTTTTATTCCAAATTTTTCCTGGGGAAAAAGGATATGCGCTGCCTGCACTGCTGGATAAAAATGAACACCTATATTTTCCTCGTTTTTGTAGCCATATGTTGCTTTTATTTCAGAGAGATTTATTTTTTTTGAAAGTTTTATTGCTAGATTGTAGATGTTTGTGTATATCTGATCGATTATGAAATATGTTTTTCTCGGATCGAAACCATAAGCAAGAAGCTCGCGAGCAAGTTCCATTGAATTCTTCAAAGCTTCTTCCTGGGTTTTTACTTTTCCAGTCACATAGCTTTCATCATCAGATATAGGAATAAAGACAGGAATACCATATTTTTTCTGAAAAAACAGGTTTGTGTCAAAAACAGGCTTATGTCCCAAATGAATTGTTCCAGAAGCATTGAATCCTGAGACAATGGCACATTTTTCTCCTTTCTTTAAGGCAGAGAAAAACTGGTCAAAATCCCTGTGCGAATATACAAGTCCTCGCTTAAATGTGTAAAAATCAGGAGTTTCCTTTATTTTTGACATAGCTCCAGCTCCGAATTTCTCCACAAGCTTCTTATTTTCTTCTTCAAGCATATTCATGTCCATTTTTTATTAAATCACATCAAACTTTTAAATATATCTGACAGATTTCGGAACATTTTAGCGCATTTTGAGGTTTTTTCAGCTTCCTATAATATAATGCATAATAATCTATAATTTTCATATAAATTTATAAATAAGTTATTGCTTTAAAAATAATGGCAACTAAAAGAGGGCTTAATGCAATTCTCATTCTTTCTGTTCTGTTTGTTTTAGTCATTGTTCCTCTTACTTCTGCTGACATAATTATCAATCAACAACCTGCCAATGTTTACAATCTTGGAGATACAGCTACAATTCCTGTAACAATAAAAACAGCATCAAATGTTGAAGGAATTTTTTACATGGACCTTATCTGCAATGGCAATGAAATAAATTTCTATAAGGACGGTGTTCAGCTTGCTGCAGGGCAGGAAAAAAATGAGCAGGCATCTTTGGTTTTGTCAAGAACAATTATCGGAAATAGTCTTGGAGACTGCACAATAAAGGCATATTTGGGCAGTGATTATTCTCTGACAAGCGCTTTTCAAATCTCTGATGCAATAACAATCACAAGCAACCTTTCGCAGACAAGCTTTAATCCAGGAGACATAGTATTCATAAAAGGTGTAGCAACAAAGGAAAACCAGAATCCTGCAAATGGTTATGCAGAAGTAATCTTGATGGATGGAAATGCAACAATTCTTTCGCAAAACGGAACAGTAAATAATGGATTTTTTTCCTTGAACTTAAGCCTTCCAAACGATACTGCATCAGGAAGTTATCTAGTAAGGACAAATGTTTATGAAGAAGATCTTTTAGGCATAACAACAAATCATGGCTCACAGGACAACAACATTTTTGTAAACCAGGTTCCAACAAGTCTTGAAATTGTTTTCCAAAATCCACAAGTAATGCCTGGAACAGACATGAGTGTTAAGGAAACTCTTTATGATCAAACAGGAATTAAAATAGACACAACAGGATTTTTGACAGTAAAAGATAATAACAACAAAATAATTAATCAGGTGCAGGTTTCAACAGACAACTTCACAAATTTCTCAATTGCATCTGACCAGGCACCTGCAAACTGGACAGTTGTCGCTGTCTCAAACAGGCTTACGAGTGATTCAACATTCACAATCTTGGAAAATGAAAACATAAGCACGACAATAATAAATAATACAATCACGATAGCAAACACAGGAAATGTTGTATTCAACAAAACAATTCTTGTTAAAGTGGGAAACCAAAGCTTGAACCTTGATGTTTATCTTCCTGTTGACCAAAGCCAGAAATGGGTTTTGACAGCACCAGACGGACAGTACAATGTTCAGGTAATTAATAACGGAGCAATAACAGGAGCAGTTGTTGGCTTGACAGGAAGCAGTGTAGACATTCAAAAAGCAGGCACTGATTTCTTGAGCATTGTGAAACTTCCTATTGTTTGGGGATTCATGATCTTAATTTTGGGTGCTTTTGCATTCATTTTATTCAGAAGAAACTACCAAAAAAATTTTATAGGGTATGCGCCTATATCTTCTAGTAATAAAGGAGGGGCAAGTATTATAGAAAAAAATAAAGGCATGGACTTAACAATTTATAATCCAAAAAGCAGCAGAGCAGAAGTTGCAATTTCAATAAAAGGCGACAAGCAAGAAGTCAGTGTTTTAGCAGTCAACATAAAAAACATGATTTCAATCAAGCACACAAAGGGAAGTGGTGGAGAAGAAGTTCTTCAGAAAATAATATCAGCAGCAGAAGACCAGAAAGCTGCAACATATGACAATCAAGATTATCTTTACTTCATTTTCGCTCCTGTAAGAACAAAAACATTCACCAATGAAACAACTGCCTTAAGAGCAGCTCAGAAAATAAAGGAGATTCTTGACAGCCATAACAGGATTTCAAGGCAGAAGATTGAATTTGGAATCTCTCTTAACTATGGAGAAATAATTGCAAAGCAGGAGCCAGACGTTTTCAAGTTCATGGGAATGGGAAATCTCATGACAAGGTCAAAAAGAATAGCTTCACTTGCGCAGAATAATATACTCCTTTCTGAAAAAATGACAGACAGGGTAAGGACTTCTGTAAGAGTTGAAAAGCTTAAGGTAGATGATTTGGATGTTTATGCACTTACAGAGATGAAGGACGCAAGCAGGAATGAAAAGTTCCTTAAGGGCTTCATGAAAAGAAATGGTTAAGGATTAATTCTAAATTAAAATTATTTTTTCTGTTTTTCTTTGTTGGTTTCTTTAGGTTTGTGCCATATCCTAAATCCAATTCCAGTCAAGAGTAAAACAGTTCCAAGAATTAATGAAAACCAGAAAGTAATGTTTGCAGTAGCCAAAAATATACTAAGCAAAGAGCCAAATTGGCCAAGCATGTTTGCAACTGTCTTTATTACCTGTGAAACAAATATTCCAGAGGCAATAAGAAGGGTTCCTATTATTATTGAAGCATTTGCCTTTCTTTGTGCAGCCCAGAAAAGAAGAGCAATCAGCAAAAGTGTAACAATAACAGCAAGATAAAACTTACCCATGAAATACTGCTGCGACATTTCTGAAACAAGGAAAGTTGGTGGATTTACAGTTGAAAAACACTGCGTGAAGCTGCAATTGTATTGTTTGTAGTAAAAAGCAGATACAATGCTGTCAAGGCTTTGATTTATTATTTGTTGAGCAGAATTAGAGCTTGAAAAATTTACGCTACTGCAAGGAATGCTAATGCTGTATCCTCCAGAGCTATAATTGTAAACATATCCTGGATTTGCTTGGCAGAAAGCTTTTGCCTGGTCTGTTGCACTTTGTGCATATTGTGTTATGTTTACGTTTTGTGTAACAGCTGAAGGAAGAATGTTATTTGCTCCTGTGCTTGTTCCTGATAAATCCTGAACAAGGGGGTACAATCCCGCTTTAACATTGTCATATTTCAATGATGTTCCCAAAACAAATAATGTATTTGAAGCAATTAATGAAACAAAAAGAAGTATGCTAAGCAAAACAATAGCTAGCACTCTTAAAAAACCCATTTTTAATAAAAGTAAAAAGTGTTTATAAATTTTAACAAAAACCTTTATTAATCTGAAATATTTTTACTATTTATGCTGGTGAAAAAAAGAGGCGCTGATTCTAAAACAGAATTCGTGAAATGGTTTTCTGAATTAAACAAGAGCTCTGGCAAGGTTTCTGGCGGAAAGGGAGCGAACCTAGCAGAAATTTTCAATCTTCATGTTCCTGTTCCTCCTGGATTTATAATAACAGCGCAGGCATATGATTACTTCATAAAAAAAGCTGGAATCGATGCAAAAATAAAATCTCTTCTTGAAAAAATAAATTATGAAGATACAAAAGAGCTTGACAAGATAACAAAGCAAATCAGGGAAATGATAGAAAGTGCAAAATACACAGAAGAGATGAAGGAAGAAATTCTGGAAGCATATGAAATACTTGGAACAGAAGGAAAAGATGTAAAAGAAGGCGAAGCAAGCACTGTTTTGGCTTCTTCCCAAAAAAATGTTTTTGTTGCAGTAAGAAGCAGTGCAACAACAGAAGATTTGGCAGAGGCAAGTTTCGCAGGCCAGCAGGAAAGCTTCCTTAATGTGAAAGGAAAGGAAGAGCTTTTGACTTCGATAAAAAAATGTTTTGCTTCTCTTTTCACTCCGAGGGCAACATATTACAGGAACAAAAAAGGATTTGGTAATGAAGGCGTTAGTCTTGCAGTTGTTATCCAAAGAATGATTAATTCAGAAAAATCAGGAGTTATTTTTACAAAGGATCCTTCAATGAACCGTGATGGTGTTGTAATAGAAGCTGTATGGGGACTTGGAGAAGGAATTGTTTCTGGAAGAATCACGCCAGACAGATATCTTGTGAAAAATGAGAAAATAAAGGAAAAGGAAACAGCAGAAAAGAAAATCGCATTCATTAGGGATTCGGAAGGAAAGACAAAAATAATAAAACTTAAGGAAGAAAAATCAAAAGAAAATGTCCTGAAAGAGCATGAAACGATAAGGCTTGCAGATATAGCATTAAAGCTCGAAGCTCATTACAAAAAGCCTCAGGATATAGAATTCGCAATAGAAAATGGCGAGATTTTTATTGTTCAAACAAGACCAATAACAACATTGGGAAAAACAGGGGGTTTAAAGGAAGGAAAAGAAATCAAAGGCCAGGTTGTTCTCACAGGTCTTGCAGCTTCTCCAGGCATAGGCTCTGGAAAAGTAAAAATTGTTCACAAAATAGAAGATTTGGATAAAATCGAGAAAGGAGATATTCTTGTGACAGAAATGACAAATCCAGATATGGTTGTCACAATGCAGCGCTGTTCTGCTATTGTTACAGATGAAGGGGGAATAACAGCACATGCAGCAATTGTCTCAAGGGAAATGGGAATTCCTGCAGTTGTTGGAACAGAAGAAGCTACAAAAAAACTTGAAGAAGGTGAAATCATAACTGTTGATGGTTTCAATGGCAAAGTTTACAGGGGAAAAGTTTCTGAAACAGTGCAAAAAGAAATAAGGCCTGTTGTCCATAAAACAAAAACAAGAATAAAAGTTATCATCGACCTGCCAACATATGCAGAGCATGCTTCTAAAACAGGGTTGAAAGGAATTGGTCTTGCAAGAATTGAAGGAATAATTGCAGAATCTGGAAAACATCCCTACTATTTCTTGGAAAAAGGCAAAATGAAAGATTATGAGGAAATTATTTTCCGTGGAATTAAAAAGCTGGCGGAATATTTTGATGAGATATGGGTAAGAACTTCTGATATAAGAAGCGACGAGTTCCAGAACCTTGATGGTGCTCCTAAAAAAATCGAGGCAAATCCAATGCTTGGAATGCACGGCATCCGCTTCTCGCTAAAAAATCCTGAAATTCTCAAGGCAGAAATAAAAGCAATGAAGCGTGTTTCAGAGCATGACAAAGGAAAAACAATAGGTCTTATGTTCCCCCAAATTATATCTGTTGATGAAGTGAAAAAAGCAAAAGAAATTGTGAAAGAAGTTGGATTCCAAAAAGCAAAAATTGGGATTATGGTTGAAACTCCTGCAGCTGTCCAGGTAATAAATGAAATATGCGCAGAAAAAATTGATTTCATTTCTTTTGGTACAAATGACTTAACTCAGTTCACGCTTGCAATCGACCGTGGCAACGAACAGGTTCAGGATTTGTACAATGAAATGAACCCAGCTATTCTTCATCAGCTTGCAACTGTTATAAGAGCATGCAAAAGAAACAATGTTGAAACAAGCATCTGCGGGCAATCTGGCAGCAAAAAAGAAATGGTTAAGTTTCTTGTTGAAAACGGTATTGACAGCATAAGTGTTAATTCAGATGTTGCAGCAGATATTGCAGAATATGTTTCCGAGCTTGAAAAGGTGGGGAACAAAAGCAGCAAAAGTGAGCACAGAAATTATGAGCCACTAGATGAGCGTCCGCCAAAGAAAATTGACAAAGAATTAAGGGAAGAAAAGCCTGTTTATGAGGAAGATATATCAAAAGAAGATTTGCCTGTAATTCCAGGTACAGAAGCAGACAGTGTAAAAGATGGAATGGATCCTCTTGAAAGCAATGATGTGTTTTAGAGCATAAATATTCTAAAAATTTATAAACAAAAAATACCTCTGAAAATAGATGGCTAAAAAGACTTTTTCTAAGATGAAAAAAGGGGTAAAGGCAAAAAGCATAAAGAAAAAACTAAACCCTGGAGCAAAATCAACAGAGGTAGTTTATCATTCAACAAAGGAAATAAAAGTTGAGAAAGCGCTTATTGACAATTTTATAGGTCTGCAAAAAGTTATGGTTGGTCTTTCAACTAAATTTGATAGTCTTTCTGACCAGATATCAAAGCTCCTTGACCTTTTCGAGATTTCTGCAAAATCGCTTGCAAGAAAAGAGCTTTCATCTCCGGGAACTATAAATACTCAAGCAAACCAGGCAGATGCAAGAAGAATATTGGACAGGCTTGATAATATTTCAAAACAGGCCGGACTGATTGGAAGAGGCCTTGCATTAATTCACGAAGTAGGAACAGAAAATGCAAATCCTGTAATTCCCTTAAATATTAACAAGAATAGATTAAATCTAGGAACAATGCCAGCGATAAGCAAGCCTTTCCCAACAATGCCGAAGACAGACCAGTCAGTGCCTGCACCTTCAGATTCAGGTTCTGACCAAACGAACTCGGCACCAGCAAAAAAAATGACAATGGAACTTGACAGTTTTGAAAAATCATCATCAAGAGACAGCAATAATGTGCCTTAGAAAATGTTGGAGCAGACTTCAAATGATTTCAGGGAAAGATTTCTTCTAAAATTGACAAAAGAGATAATTGAAAATACAAATTATTACCGCGGATTCAAAGTTAATTTTGAAGCACAAAACCTTTTCAGGGCAAAACAGGGAAATAAGGAAGACGAGAGAAAGATTTTGGGAATTTTGAACGCTCCAAAAACACTTGACATAGAAAGGCACAATCAAGCAATGATTAAAAAGCAGAAAGAAGAAATCAAGGCAAGCATTAAGGACAAAATAAAAGATGAGTCTGAAAAACTTTCTGAGATGAAAAAAAGCAACCTTGCAGAAGAGCTCAGCTCTTTTTCAAGAAAATTCCAGAGGCCAATGTTTGTTCCATTTGGACAGCCAGGCTCTGTATTTCAAAGAAGATTCCAGCCATTAATGATACCTGAGCAGCCTC
This sequence comes from Candidatus Pacearchaeota archaeon, assembly GCA_049511795.1. Lineage (GTDB taxonomy): Archaea > Nanobdellota > Nanobdellia > Pacearchaeales > GW2011-AR1 > ASMP01. Next base: position 15,415 of record JBEKXS010000002.1, read on the forward strand.
TTCCAGAAACAGTAAGCTATGTAAGACCAATTGCAACTTCTGAAGAAATAGATTTGGGAAGAGTAAATATTCTTATACATGACCCGTTAGTTAAAATTATAGAATGTGATGGTCCTAATGACAATGTTTATGTTATGGGCATTATGGGAAGAAAGAAAACCCCGATAAAGCTCAGCAAAGAGGAAATAGAGCAGGTTGTAAAATCTTTTTCTGAGTCTGCAAAAATACCAAGCACAGAAGGCCTCTTCAAGGCAGCTGTGGGAAATCTCGTAATTTCAGCTGTTATTTCAGACATAGCAGGAATACAGTTTATTATAAGAAAAATTGCCCCGGAATTCTAATAATTATAATTTCCGTAAAGGCCACTAACATTCTGTGCAGAAGGATTTTGCTGAGAAAGGCTTGCTGCAATGTCTTTAAGGAATTTTATTCTGTCTTCTCCCATTAATGAATTCAATGTTGCATTATCCAAATTAGAAGGATAAGAATTCTCAATCCAGTATGTTCCTATTTCATATCTTACAACAATGAATCCGTTTAATGCTTGTGCTTCTGTAACCTGCACAGAAATATTTCCAAATTCATTAATCAATGTATTTTTTTCAGCATCTGTCAATACAAGATTTTGAGTTATAATTGGTGTTGTATTTTCTTGAGGAATAATATTTGTCTCATTTGAAGTTGGTGTTTGTGGAGAAGTTCCTGTGACTCCTCCTTGGCTTAAGTCTGTATCTATTGAAACTATTTCCTGGCCATTGTATAATATTCCAACATGCATTGGTCCTTGCTGAAGAGATGAAAGATTCAGCTGATTAAGATTTATTGAAATATCTTTTGTATCTGTTCCTGTGAAATCGCTTCCAAAGCCTTGCTCTTGGGTTGAATAACTTGATGTGACAGAAACAATGTTTCCATTTGTTGTTAAGCTGATTGTATTGTCTGGAAGTTGTTGGCCAGAATCAGTATGAACACTAGTTGGTTTTATTTCAGCTATTTCTCCAGGCTGTAATGTATATGTAAATGTCTGATTCCAAGAAACATTTCCTGTAACTTCATTTTGGAATTGAACAACAGCATGTCCTGTAGGAGTTAATCCCAGGAAGAAGTTTGCAACAACTCCAATCAAACCAGTTCCATTTGAATTATTATCTTGTGTTGTTAATGGACTGTTTTCTGCAGGCGTTGAATTTTCAGTTGGAGTTGTGTTTTCTGTGCCTGAACTAGAAACTTCTGAACTGTTTGTTGAAGAAATTATTAAAGTAAATTGAATATCTGGATAAACAGTTTTTGTTCCAGCAAGACCAAAACCATCGCCAGAACCGCCTATATTTTGCCCATTAACAAAATAATTTCCCTGTGATGTTTGTTCAGAAACCAAGCTGCTTAAAGGATACTGATAAGTTTGCCCTCCATTCTCAAAAACAACATTTGAAGAAGCAGGTATAAGTTCACCTTGATTCAATGAAATTTTTAGTTGCCCATCAAGTGTTTTTCCTTCCTGATAATTTGCATTCAGGTTGAGTATTGCATGACCTGTTGAACTACCATGTCCTTGCCCAATAAGATATGCTCCAAAAATTATGACCAATGCAACAGGGATTATCCATGCAAACTTTCCCAAAGAAAGTTTTTTCTGACCCTGATATTCAGAAACAACTTTTCCGTCAACTCTTTTGCTTTGGTAAAGGTAAGGACCGTAAAGCTTGCCGTCTTTTTTTATGTACTTTTCATAAGCCATTGTGTAGGGTAACTAACTTACAATAAGAAATTTAGAATATATTTAAAGGTTTCTCGGATTTTTTATTGCCCGCAGTTTGGGGCTCCCCAAATGTTATATCTTTCACTAGAACTTATATTTGCAAGAGTGTTACCAGAAGGAATATACAGACCTACTTCAGACATGTTAATATCAGGATAATAAAATGCAGAAGAAATCCCAAAGCAGTTCTGTTCATTAGAACCTGTAAAATTTACTGAATAAGTTGTATAACCACTTAAATTGTCTTGATTTTTTGGAAGACTATCACTCTGAAATCTATTTGCACTTCTAGTTTGGGGCCATACTAAAGAAATTATTCCTGTATTTATTGGGGGATTTAGATTACACCCGCCTGAACCATCTGCTGTGTATCCTTGAGGACATTGACAGTTAATCTGGCATTTGTATCCTCCATCACAAACTACACCTGAATCTTCAGAGCCAGGAGTCCATGTTCCATTACATGAAGAAGGAATAGTACAGTCTACAGGGCAGTTACCTGGAGTTTCCCCTAATGATACCTCACAAATTCCATTTCCGCAAACAGCTCCACCAGGACCAGTACAATCTATAGGGCAATTTGAAGCAGTTTCTCCTGTTTCACAAATTCCATTTCCGCAAACAGCTCCACCACCAGTATTTCCACCTGTTCCGCCTGCAGGTGGTGTTCCGCTTATTGTTGCAGTGTCTGTTGGATTTCCGACTGTATTCTGTCCTGAAACAATATAAATAGGCGCAACAGAAACGGTATCACCTGCGCTGATTCCAGGAATCTGTGAAGAAGTAAAAGTAAATGTTCTTGTATCCAATTCATTTATTGAAACATTTTCATCAACACTTACACTTTGTGTATTATTTATAAAAACAAATTTCATTCCGCCCAAAGTTCCTCCGCCTGCGCTTCTTCTTACAGTAACTAAAATGTTTGATCCAGAAACATATGCAGATTTTATCGCTATATCAAAAGTGAACTGATTAAGATTAACCTGTTTTGAGCCGCTTGAAATAATATTATTAACAACAACCCAAATAGCGCCTATAGCAACAAGTGCAAGAAGAATAAGAATTAAACTTGAAACAACTGTAGACAAACCAGAATTATTTTTTTTAAGATTAAAAATATTCCTCTTTTTACGCATTGCTAAAAAAAGACAAAGCTCTTTATAAAATTACCGAACATTTATGATGCTGGAGCTGTTGTTCCTGTTGTTGGGGCTGTCTGTGCTGCTGCGTTTTGCTGTTGTGCCTGTTGCAAACATTCAAGTGCTACCAAATGTATTGTCTGGTTTCCTACAGGCAAAGCGAAGGTCTGACATTGACCTACAGTGTTCACAATCTGGGAAAGCACATAATTTGCTCCCTGGACTGCGCCTTCATTCTGCTTCTGAACAGTGTATCCAGAAATTGCAGGCTGTATCACAAAGGCATATATCATAACCAATGCCATAATGACAACAACTAAAGCAAGAACAGTTATCCAAATGCTTTTTGTATCTGCCATCAATAGATTAAATAAAAGCTGTTTAAAAAACTTATGTTGCTGTAACAGTTATAATCTTTAATAATAAAAATTAGTAAGTAAAAGTAGTCTAACTGTTCGTTGTTATCTCAACCATTGTTATTACATCTCTCCAAGCAACATTTCCAGTGTTTGTTGCGACGACCGAAATAACATCGCCTGCCTGGAAATTAACAATTCCTTTTTCCTGAACATCATAGTCTTTCTTCATTCCAATTGCTGTTGCGTCTATTGTGTTGCCGAAACTTATTGGCTGCCCATTCTTGAGTATTACAATATTTATTTCTCCAGGATTTCCCTGAATGACTTCAAGGTTTGTTGATATTGCAGTTATGCTTCCGTCTCTAGGCATAACATATCCTTTTGAATCACTTGTCTGAACTCCTGCTCCTGTATTCAAAAATCCAGATTGATTCATTATTCCACTGTATCCAAAGTCCAAGAAATTTCTCTTGTCGCTTGCAACAATCAAATCCCCTTGTGCCTTAAGCTGCTCAAGTGAATATGCGACGACATAAACCTGTTTGTTCTGGTTGTTTTGTGAATAATTTATCTGGTAAATTGCAAGATTATTGTCATTGACATTTTTTATATTGACTTCTTTTGGAAGAGAATTGAAATCAACCTGACCAACTCCTGTTATTGAATTCTGATCTATTCCTCTTTTAGATGCAAATTGTGCTACAAAGCCAGAAACCTGACTGCTAAGCTGTCCTATAACACTGCTGTTTGTCTGTGAGTTTACGTTTGTTGCTTCTGCAGAAATAACAAAAGCACCTATTGCAAGAACCAGCAAGACAACAATTATTCCTAAAAATATTTTCCTCATTTTTATTTTAGTAGATAGAGGGTTTCATATTTAAATATTTCTTAACCAGAGAATATTTAAAAATACCTTGATTTAGATGAATTATAAAGAAAATGGAAAGACAAGATAAAATAACAGAAGAAAAGCTTGAGAAATACAAGAAACTCACATCAAACGCACTGAAAACTGTAAAATCTTCTGTAATAAAGGGTAAGGAAAAGCAGGCAAAAGAAATTATTGAAATGGTTGAGAATTACCTGTCAGATGCAGAATATTTTGAAAAACAGGGAGATTTTGTAAATGCATTCGCTGCATTGAATTACGCACATGGATGGCTTGATTCCGGCGTTCGCCTTGATGTTTTCAGCGTAAAAGACAACAAGCTTTTCACAATTAAGTAAGATATAAAAATAAAAATTTCCTTAATAAATTATGAAAAAGAGGATTATTGTTCTAAGTCTTGGCGGAAGCCTGATAATTCCTGATGATGTTGACTTCAGTTTTCTCAAGAAATTCAAGCAAGTAATTCTAAGAAATACAAAAAGATACAAGTTCCTGATTGTCTGTGGCGGTGGTTCAATTGCAAGAAAGTACATTAATGCGCTGAAAAAAGAAGGACTTAACGAAAAATTCCAGAGTTTTTCAGGAATTTCAGCAACAAGAATGAATGCAAGGTTCATGAACTATTTTTTTGGAATAAACCCTGATCTTGGGATTCCCCATACTACAAAAACAATGGAAGAATATGAAAGCAAAAAAGATGTTGTTTTTTTCGGGGGTCTTGAATACAAACCAGATCAGACTTCTGACTCAACAGCTGCACAAGCTGCAAAGCATTTCAAGACGATTTTCATAAATCTTACAGATGTCTCAGGTTTGCATGACAAAAATCCTAAGGAATACAGGGATGCAAAGTTCATACCTAAGATTAGCTGGAAAGATTTTTACAAGATGGCAAACAAATCAGCATACAAGCCAGGCCAGCATTTTGTTCTTGATCAGACAGCTGCAGAAATAATAATGAAACATAAGGTTACAACTTACATTCTTGGAAAAGATTTAAAACAACTGGAAAACGTTCTCCATGGAAAGCCATTCAGGGGCACAATAATAAGTGGTTAGCTCAATTTTTATAAATGAGCCTTATTTCTTTAAAATATGGATTACATAACTGTTTCAGGCAATGATTTCAATGAAATCAGAAAGAAAATAAGAGAAAGCAAAGGGAAAAAAGTCATTTTCTCAAGCAGTGATGATGACATAGCAAGAAAAGTTCTGGAAAAGGAAAAGATAAATGTACTTTTGATAAGCCTTATGGGGAGAAGGGACAAGTTAAAGCAAAGAAATTCTGGATTTAATCAGGTTTTGGCAAAACTTGCAAAGAGAAAAGATGTTGCAATAGGAATAAATCTTGACGAGCTTGTTAATTCAAGCAAAGAAGAAAAAGCAGAAATTCTGGGAAGAATAAGGCAAAACATAGTATTGTGCAATAAGAATAAGCTAAAAATGATTTTCATATCAAAAGAATCAAAGGACAGTTATAATTTAAAAGCGCTGGGGCTTGTTTTAAGCATGCCTACATGGATGGCAGGAGTTTTGACAATATAAAATGCAAGACATAAACAAAATTTTGGAATCTTTAAGTCCTATCGAGCAAAAAATTCTTCCTCATATTGAAGAAAAAAATGTTTCAGAAATCTGCAAAAAATCAAGCCTTGACAAGACATCTGTTATAAGAGCTTTAAGTTACTTGAAAAGTAAGGGAATTGTAAATCTCATAACAAAAGAGAAAAAAATAGTTGATGTTGGAATAAACGGCGCACTTTACAGAAAAAAAGGCCTTCCTGAAAGGCGATTGATGCAGCTTTTGGAAGAAAAAAGAATAATGAAGATTGATGAAGCAAGCAAGCAGAGCAAACTTTCTGAAGAAGAGTTCAAGGCTTCTCTTGGAGTTCTGAAAAAAAAGGCATTTATTGAACTGAAAAATGAAAAAATATTTCTTACAGCGAAAAAAGAAGAAATATCAAAAAAAAGCATTGAGGAAATTTTTCTAGATTCCCTACCTTTGGAGCTTGACTCTTTAAGCCAAGAACAGCTTTATGCGCTGAAATCCCTGGAAAAAAGAAGAAACATGCTCCAGATTTCAGATGAAAAAACAACACAGGTTGAAGCAACAGAGTTTGGAAGAAAAATAATGAGCTTAAGCATGGGAACAAATGGAAAGGGATTTATTGAGCAGATAACCCCTGAAATTATAGCTGATGATTCAAAATGGCATGGAAAAAAATTTAGAAGATATGACATCGCAATTCCTGTTCCTAAATTATATGGTGGAAAAAGGCATTTTGTCAACCAGGCAATTGATTATGCCCGCGGATTGTGGACAGAAATGGGATTCAAGGAAATGTCAGGAGATATTGTTGTCAGCAGCTTCTGGAATTTCGATGCTCTTTTCACAGCGCAGGATCATCCTGTAAGGGAAATGCAGGACACGTTCTTCATAGACAAAAAAACAGATCTTCCTGATAAAAAGCTTGTAAAAGAAGTGAAGGAAAGCCATGAATTAGGCGTTTCGGGCAGCATTGGCTGGGGTTACAAGTGGGATGAAGAAGAAGCTAAAAAGCTTGTTCTCAGAACTCATACAACATGTCTCTCTTCACAAACTCTCGCACAATTAAAAGAAAAAGATTTGCCTGCAAAATTCTTCGCAATCGGAAAATGTTTCAGGAATGAGACAGTTGACTGGAGCCATGGCTTTGAATTCAATCAGACAGAAGGAATTGTTGTGGATCCAAGGGCAAACATGCGTCACCTTCTAGGTTATCTTAAGCAGTTCTTCAAAAAAATGGGTTTTGAAAAAGTTCGTTTTAGGCCTGGTTATTTCCCATACACAGAGCCAAGCGTTGAAATAGATGTTTTCCATCCAGAAAGAAAAGTATGGCTTGAATTAGGCGGAGCAGGTATTTTCAGGCCAGAAGTTGTTGTTCCTCTTCTCGGAAAAAATATTCCTGTGCTTGCATGGGGCCCTGGTTTTGACAGAATTATTATGGATTACTATAAAATAAAAGACCTCCGTGATTTTTACAAAAACGATATAAATCAATTAAGAAAAATGAAATTTTGGGTGAAATAAAATGGAAACAGATAAAAATTGTATATTTTGCAGAATAATTTCTGGAGAAATACCTTCAGTAAAAATATGGGAAGATAAAGATTATTGGGTTATGCTAGATGCACATCCAATTAATCCAGGACATACATTAGTAATTCCAAAAAGGCACAGTGACTATATTTTTGACTTAAATGACAGAGATTATGTTGAATTAATGCTAAAATCTAAAACAATTGCTAAAACTCTAAAGGAAAAGCTAAAGCCAAAAAGAGTTGGGATTGTTGTTGAAGGTTTTGGTGTTCACCATGTTCACATTCATCTTATTCCTATAAACAAGGGAGAGGAATTAAACTCAAATAGGGCAAAAAACATGGATGAAAAAGAATTAAATAAAATTGCACAGAAAATAAAAGGAAATTAAAACTAAAATGGCAATAATAACATTCAGCAAAAAACAATTTGAAAAAGATATTGGAAGCTTTGATGAAAAAATAAAGGACAAGATTGCAATGTTTGGAACTCCTTTTGAAAGAGAGGAAGGAGATGAAATAAGCATTGAAGTTTTTCCCAACAGGCCTGACTTGCTTTCATATCAGGGATTCAAGCGCGGCTTCCTTGGATTTTTGGGCAAAAAAACAGGTTTGGTTCAGTATAAATTAAACAAGCCTGAAGAAAATTACAAAGTTATAATTGATTCTTCTGTAAAAGACATAAGACCTTACACAGCATGCGCAATAATCCGCGGATTGCAACTTGATGATGAAAAAATAAAGGAGATAATTCAGGTTCAGGAAATGCTGCACTTGACTTTGGGAAGAAGAAGGAAAAAAGCAGCCATAGGAATTTACCCATTAGAAAAAATCCAATTGCCAATAACTTTCAAGGCAGTTGAACCTGACAAAATAAAATTCACTCCTCTTGAAATGGACAAAGAGCTTTCTGGCCTTGAGATTCTTCAGAAACATTCTGCAGGAAAAGAGTATGCTCATCTTCTTGCAGGAAAAATAAAGTTTCCTATTTTTGTGGATGCAAAAGACCAAATCTTGAGTATGCCGCCTATAATAAATTCTCAGCAAACAGGTCGTGTGACTTCAGAAACAAAAGATGTTTTTGTAGAATGCTCTGGCTCTGATATGAACACACTAAAAATATGCCTTAACATAATAACAACATGTTTTGCAGACATTGGCGGAAAGATTTACCAAATGGAACTTTCACGCGGTCAGCTTAGAGGAAAAGAATTAACTCCTGATTTCACACCAAGAGTTATGAAAATTTCTCTTGAAAATACAAACAAGCTTTTGGGAACAGACATCAGTGAGAAAGAGCTTAAAGAATTCCTGGAAAGAATGGGATACAATTATAAAAACAAGCTGGCAGAAATTCCAGCATGGAGAACAGATATTTTGCATGAAGTTGACTTGATAGAGGATGTTGCAATTGCATATGGCTATGAAAATCTTGTTCCTGAAATTCCAGAGATATCAACAACAGGAGAAGAAAGCGGAAAAGAAAAGATAAAGAGAGGCATTGCCAATATTCTTGCAGGTCTTAGTTTCTTGGAAGCTTCAAGTTATCATCTGACAAACAAGAAAGCACAGCTGGAAAATATGAATTTGCCTGAAAAAGAAAAAGTTATAGAAGTTGAGCAGTCAAAAACAGAGTATAACGTTCTTAGAAAAAATCTTACTCACTCTTTATTGAAAATTCTTTCTGAAAATGTAGATTCAGAATATCCACAGAAAATATTTGAAATTGGAAAGATATTCAACATGGTTTCTGAAAAAATAGTTGAAAAAGAATCTCTTTCCTTGGCAATTGCGCCAGGAAACTTTACAGAAGTAAGGCAGGCAATTGAATATCTTTTCAGAATGCTGGAAATAAATGTTTCTTTTTCAGAGCCAAAAAACATGCTGCCTTGGTTCATAGACGGAAGGACAGCTGAGATCTCATTAAACGGAAAATCTCTTGGCTTCATAGGAGAAATTCATCCAAAAATCCTGAAAAACTGGAAGATAAAAATGCCTGTGGCCCTTTTCGAGATTGATTTAGATGAAGTTTTCAAGAAGTTGTTAGGCTAATAAAAATCACCCGAAATAGCCTTTGTTATTCTCTTCTGGTTTTGTCTCATGGCTTTTTTCTATCTTTTCAAATATTTTAGCCATGTCTTTTTTTATTCCTTGCCACATATTGAATGATTCTATAATAAATTCAGCTTCTTTCTGTTCATTGTATTCAAGGTCTCTCTCTATGAATTTTACCTCATTCTGCATAAGTTTCTTGTAAACTTCTGAAAGAGTTCTTTTGTCTTCAGGACTCATTATTTTTATTATTGTAAAAACAAACATTGGCGCATTCACTGGATTCAAAAGATTCTCGATAAATCTCATGTAATTTGCGCATTTGTCGCCAACCATCCTTCTTATTTCCCTTATCAACATGTCTGTTTCATTTTCAGCTATTTTTTCTATGTAGAATTCTTCATTCATTTCCTTGAAGCTTGGCAGTTTTTCATTTTTCTGCAGCTTTTCATATTCCTTCTTCAGCTGCTCCAAACCCATGCCATTGCCTGTTTTCTCCATGACTGATTTTATTGTTTCCCATTTATAAACATGTTGAGAAAGCCTCGGCCGAGGATTGAACTCGGGACCTCGTCCTTACCAAGGACGCGCTCTAACCAACTGAGCCACCGAGGCTTTAATTCAAGGCTAAAACAAACCTTGTAATAAAAGAAAAATTATACTATATAAAGTGTGTGCAAAAAAGGAATTGTAACTACTTTCTTCCTGACTTAACAATAAGCAGAATAATCAAAATAATCAAAAGAGCCAGTGAAAGGAATCCAAATACTATAAACAATATTTCAAAAAGATTGAAGAAAATTGAATGTTCAGTTGAAAGGAAAAAAAATCCAAGTGAGACTATAAAAAGAATTAAAAAAAGTACAAGATTCTTCCATAGAATATGTATCCTTCTTTGCAACGGACTGTTGTCCTCTCTTTGCCTCACCACTCTTCTTTTTCTTCTAGGCATTGTAATATATAGTTATTTTAGTTTATAAAGATTACTCGAAGCGTTAGCCGGTAGTGCCATTAGAAATATTATTTACAGCAGGATTTGAAGCTGCATTCATGTTTTTTTCAGGAAGCCAATCAACTTTAATGACATATGAAGTCACGTCAACAGCTTTGTTAAAAAGATTTCCCAACCATGCAGAGTAATCTTGAAAAAAAGTCTGCCTTTCAGTAGAAACTGCTAAATGAAGATTCTGGTTGCTGATTATAAATAATGCGCCGAGAAATAAAAGTTTTACAATAAGTATGGGAATTTTCATTTTATCCTGTAGAATTATTTACAGCAGGTCCAATTACCTTTCCTGTAAACTGGAAAACATTTGTAACAAGTCCTTTAATCCACAAAAAATATCCTTTGAATGAGGAAAATACATTATCAATTGATGAAAATGAGAAATTAGAGCCGCTTACAAAAAGAAAAACAACAAATAGTATAAAAAGAACTCCAATAAGGATGAAAAAGAAAGCAAACTGTGTCCTTAAATGACTTAATTTAAGAAGTATGTAGATAATTATAACTGCGGCAATTGCGATTATCAAAAAAGTATTCATAAAAAACTAAGTCTTTCCCAATATAAAAATATTTCTAGTTAATAATTACTGTCAGAATGGGCTGAAAAGCATGACAGCAATAAGAACAAGATCTGCAATAGCAAGGGTATAAAATATTACCTTATCTGTTAGTCCGCCTGATTTTATGAAGCCTTTTGAAACTCCTTTGAATGGCCAGAAAGGCCTTATTCCTTGAACAGTGAATGCGTCTGCAAAAAGATGAAAGCTGTATCCCAAGAAAAATGGAAGAGCTACAATAGGAAGTAAAAAAGCAATAAGAATTGAAATCGCAACGCAAAATGTGTAGCTGTGAACTATTCCTCTATGGTCTGTAGTCATTTGAATAGGTTTTGCAAGAGGATTTTTTCCTATGTATGAAAATCCAGAATCAACGTCAGGAAAAAGGCTTGATACAAGAACAATCGGAATGAACAAAAGCGGCTCTGTAACATGCGGCGCAAAAAAAAGCGCGACTGCAAGCCCAATGGCAAGATGTGTTTTCCACTGCATAAAATATAATAGAAAATCAGAGATATAAATTTAACCTAAAAGGCTTGAAAGAAAGCTTTTAAAATATAAGCGATACTTAAACAATTATAGCCCCATAGTATAGCGGTCAAGTATACGGCCCTCTGAAGGCTGTGACCCAGGTTCGAATCCTGGTGGGGCTATTCCTTGTAATCTTTAAAAAATCTTTTTTAAAAGTCTAGAATTATAATTTTATTCTGAAATCAGAGGCTGTCTTTGGGTTTTTCTCATGCTGGTCCATCTCTCCTCTTTGAAGGCAGTCATAGCAAACATGAACTGTTCCGTCTTTTTCTTTTATTCTTCCAGTGCCTTTGCATTTTGGACAATTTGGGTTTGCGCTTGGCATGAATTTCATAATAAACCAGTGTATTTAAGTATTATTAGTCTAAAAAACAACAACCAATAATCAACAAATTTAAATATGAATGGCACTTGTATAAATAATGGCAGAAGAAAAGGAAATCGGAAGGATTTCAGGCTATTTTAGCCATGTTGGAGTTGCAGCTATAAAGCTTTCAGCTGGCTTGAAAGTCGGGGATACAATCCACATAAAGGGGCATACAACTGATGTTGAAGTAAAAGTTGGAAGCATACAGATAGACAGGGCTCCTGTAAAGATGGCTAAGAAAGGCGACCACATTGGAATAAAGGTACCAGACAAAGTAAGACCAAATGATGTCGTTCTTCTTGTTCAATAAATTCTTTCTTTAAACAAATAGTCGCTACCACTGACAAACCTTAAATATACTTCTCAGCTTAAAAAATAATAACTGCCCCTGTAGTTCAGAGGCCAAGAATACGGCCTTCTCAAGGCTGTGACCCGAGTTCGAATCTCGGCAGGGGCGTTTTTAAAATTATTGAGTAGAATCTGTTTGAATTTCTCTAGCAGGTTCAAAAGTTCCGTCTCCTCTGCCTTTTGCTAACATTTTTTTTGTGCCAAAAACATAAAAAAGATCTGCTTTTCCATCACCATCAAAATCTTTAACTGCAAATTCACTTATTTCTCCATGTATAGGTTTTGAAATAGGTTTTTTTGGTCCAAATGTTCCATTACCATTACCATGAGCAAAATAAAAAGCATAATCCATATCATAAGACTGACCTAAACCAGGCATACCTCTGTGGATATGTGTTCCATCATGCATATCAACTACATAATAATCAATAAAGTCATAAGAGATAGCATCAGCTTTTCCATCACCGTCTACATCTTGGTAAACTGTATCATAATGTCTAGGAATATTAACACAACCTAGACTAAATCCTAATGCACCTAAAGCAATTAATTTGCTAAGTGTTTTTCTCATTATTTTCTAAGTCTTATAATGACTTATAAAGATTGTGAATTTTATGTTCATAGCTATTCCACTAGATTTTTAAACCAAATTTTCTAAGTTCTATTATGAAAAGAAGCTCAAGGCGTTGGAAAAAGAAAAGACAGATGAGATGGAAATGGCAACGAAAGCGCCTTAGAAAAGAGAAGCACAAAAGAAAGGTAAGAAGACAAAGAAGTATCTAATTTTTCTATTTTTTCTGTTGTTTTTCACAAACAATACAACAATATTTATAAGCAGCAACTTCTTCAAAAAATTAAGCCTCACGTCAAAGGCCAAATTGACGGTCAAATTAAATTTGACAAATATAAAATAAAATGGTTTCTGAAATATGGACAGAGAAGTATAGGCCATCAAAATTTATAGATGTTGTAGGTCAAGATGACACTGTAAAAAAAATTGAATCTCTTACAGGCTCGCTTAATATTCCTCATCTTCTTTTCGCGGGTCCTGCTGGAACAGGAAAGTCAACGCTCGCCTTGATTATAGTAAAAGAGCTTTTTGCGAAAAACTGGAGAGAAAATTATCTTGAATTAAATGCCTCTGATGAGCGTGGTATTAACATTATCAGGGAAAAAGTAAAGAATTTTGCAAGGACAAAATCAATAGGAAATGTTCCTTTCAAAATAATCTTCCTTGATGAAGCAGACGCACTCACGCCAGAAGCTCAGCAAGCTTTGAGAAGAACAATGGAAAATTATTCATCAACTTGCCGTTTTGTTTTGTCATGCAACTATTCGAGCAAAATTATTGACCCTATTCAATCGCGTTGTGCAATCTTCAGGTTCAAGCTTCTTGAAAAGAAAGACATTGCACGCGTTATTCAAAAAATAGCAGATGGAGAAAAGCTTACAATAAATCCAGATGCACTTGAATTAATTTACGAAGGCAGTGAAGGAGACTGCAGGCGATGTATCAACATTCTTCAGTCAACAGCATCAATTTCTCCATCAATAAACTTTGATTTAGTTTCAACAGTTATTTCAAATGCAAAGCCAAAAGACATCAGGATTGTAATGGATTATGCAATTTCTGGAGATTTCCAGAAAGCAAGAGAAAAACTTTTGGATTCAATGTTAAGGGATGGTATTTCAGGCCAGGATGTCATAAAAGCAATACAAAAAGAACTTTGGAACTTGCCTGTTGAGCCAGAAGTCAAGGTCAAGTTAACAGAAAAAACAGGCGAGGCAGAATTCAGGATTGTCGAAGGCAGTGACCCTTTCATTCAACTGCAATCTCTTCTGGCAAGTTTTGTTCTTGCTGGCTTGGGATTGTAAAGAGGATAAATGGTAGAACCTGAAAAAGCGGAAACATGGACAGAAAAATACAGACCTGAATATTTTGTAGAAGTTGAAGGTCAGCAGCAAGCTGTTTTACTTCTGAAAGATTTTCTTAAAAAATTCGCAGCGGGAAACAAGGCTATTATAATTCATGGGCCTCCTGGAACAGGAAAGACAAGCCTGGCTTTCGCAGCTGCAAATGAAAACCATGCAGAACTTTTTGAATTGAATGCCTCTGACTTGAGAAACAGGGAAAAGCTGATTGAAATACTAAAGCCAGCAACAGAACAAAGGTCTTTGACAAAAGAAAAAAAGATAATTCTTGTTGATGAAGTTGATGGTATTTCAGAAACAGATAAAGGTGGGCTTCTTGAACTCATTGCTCTTGTTGAATCTTCGTCATATCCAATGATAATAACTGCAAATGACATCTGGGACAGGAAATTCACTGCATTAAGAAAAAAAGCAGACATGATTCAGCTGAAGGAAATAGATTACAAGACAATAAAAAACGTCTTGGTTTCAATTTTAAAGAAAGAGAAAAAATTCATTGAAAGTGACGTTGTGACAAACATTGCAATAAAGGCACGCGGAGATTTGCGTGCTGCAATAAATGATTTGCAGATAGCTTCTGGAATGAAAAATCCAGGGCAGATAATTGTCGATGAAAGAAACAAGGAAATTGATATTTTCTCTGCATTAAGGATGATTTTCAAGGGCAAACCAACAGAAAGCATGCTTCAGCTTCTTGATTCAGTTAACATGCCTATTGATGAAATAATGCTTTGGGTTGAGGAAAATATTCCTGCGGAATATCAGGGCCAGGAACTTGCAAAGGCAATTGATGCATTAAGCAAAGTAGATATCTTCAAAAGGAGAATTTACAGACAGCAATACTGGCGTTTCCTTGTTTATGAAAATGCGTTATTGAGTTATGGTATTTCAAGCGCAAAGAAAAATGTCAAAACAGGCTTCACAAGCTACAAAAAACCTACAAGAATTCTGAAAATCTGGCTAAACAATCAGAAATATGACAAAAAGAAATCAATCTCAAGAAAATATGCAGAATATGTTCACATCGGAGAAAAAAGAGCTTACAAGGAATTCCCAGAAGTGCAGGCTTTTCTCATGAGACCGGAAATCCAGAAAGAGCTCAGGCTTTCTGAAGAAGAAGTTGCATATTTGCACAATGCATCCAAAGCAGAATAAATTTTGCACTAATTTTATAAACATCTTCAACTATTTATTATAATGGGCTATGACATAACAGTTGGAAGAGATGTTTCTGACAAAAAATCATTTGGTAACCGTGGTTTAGTTTATGTTGGTAAAGGTTATGTTAAAATGGGGCAATACACTTCCTTAAGCAATAAAATTTTCATGGACGTGGCCCGTTCTCATGTTATTCTTGTGGCTGGAAAAAGAGGCTCGGGAAAATCATATACTCTTGGCGTCATAGCAGAAGAGCTTTCTGCACTTCCAAAAGAAGCAAGCCAGAACATTGGCTCATTAATTTTTGATACAATGGGAATTTACTGGACAATGAAATTCAAGAATGAAAAAGACAAGGACCTTTTGGCTGAATGGGGCCTTAAGCAAAAAAATCTTCCTGTAAAAATATTTGTTCCTTTCGGTCATTATAATACTTATCTTGAAAAGGGCATTCCGGCAGATGAAACTTTTGCTTTGGATGTTAATGAATTAAATCCAGAAGACTGGATTCTTACTTTTGGCCTTGAATTGATTAATCCTATTTCAGTTGTTATACAAAGGGTTCTTACAAGATTAAAAGAGCAGGGAGCTTATGACCTTGATGATATTATTGTTGCGTTGGATTCAGATGAAAAAACTCCCCAGGAAATAAAAAATGCAGCCAGTGGTTTATTCGAAGCTGCAAATACATGGGGAATTTTTGCAAAAAAAGGAGAAGAAGCAACAAAAGTTGAGCAGCTTGTTTCAGCAGGGATTACAACTGTCTTGGATCTTAGCGTTTACAATTCTGTTGGTGTTTTTAACATCAGAGCTCTGGCAATAAGCCTTCTTTGTAGAAAAATTTTCAACCAAAGAATGGATTCAAGAAAAGAAGAGGAAACAGAGTCAGTTGCGCAAGGCCTTGACTATCTTTCAAGAAGCATAAAAAAAGACAATCCTCTTGTCTGGATTTTTATTGATGAAGCTCACGAATTTCTGCCTTTGAACGGAAAAACAGTTGCAACAGATGCTCTGATTCAATTATTGAGAGAAGGGAGGCAGCCTGGAATTTCTCTTGTTCTTGCAACACAGCAACCAGGGCAAATACATCATGATGTCATGACACAATCAGATATTGTTATAGCTCATCGTGTGACTTCCAAGCCAGATATAGAAGCATTGAATTACATAATGCAGTCATATGTTCTTGAAAGCATAAAAAAGCAGATGGATGATCTTCCTGCTTTGAAAGGTTCTGCTGTTCTTCTTGACGACAATTCAGAGCGTCTTTATCCAATAAGAGTAAGGCCAAGATTTACCTGGCATGGTGGAGAAGCGCCAACTGCAATCAAGGCAGAGAAGAAACTCTGATTTTCATAAACTTTAAAAAGTAAAAATATGCAGTTAGGTTATGGAACAAGAAGTTAATAGTTCAGGTATTGAAAGAAGAGTAAGAAAAGGAATAGCATTAGATGTAATAGATTCAACTCCCACACAAAAAATAAAAGATCTTATAAGTGAATCAGATCTTGATACAGAATATTCTGGATTTGGTAAAGCATACTTAAATGCATATTATGGTTTTGGAGATAGGACAGCTACACAACCACAAAGTCAATTCTAATCCTGTATCTATAAGCAGCAATTTCGCCTGCTTTCTTCACTTTTAATATTTTAATTTTCTTCCTGTTTTTTGTAGCTTCTTTTTTTACTTTTTCAACAATTTCATGAATTTCTTTTTCTTTACAGAAATCATAATAATAAACTCTAGTGCCTTTTTTGCTCAACAAAAAAACTTCTTTCAAAAAGCTGTCTTTTAGCTGCGGTCTTGGCATTACAATCACATCAAACTTGTTTTTTATTTTTCCAGCAATTTTCTTGATATCTCCATCAAAGAAAATGATTTTGTTCTTTACATTGTTCAGCTCTGCATTTAGCCTTCCATATTTGTTTGCTTCTTTGTTTATTTCATTTGAATAAATAATTTCTGCTTTTGAATTCTTGGCTATGACAACAGAAAATGGTGCAGCTCCTGCAAACATGACAAAAACATTGTCTTTCTTTTTTATTTTTCCAGCAACTTCTTTTCTTTCATTGCTTAGTCTGGAGGAAAAGTAAACAGAATCAACATTAAACCTAAAAACACAGTTGTTTTCCCTGTAAATTGCCTCTTTTGTTTTGACTCCAGAAACAAATTTCGTTTCCTGCTTTCTCAGTCTACCCTTAAATCCTCCTGTTTTCTCAAGGACGGTTGTTATTGATCTATTCTTCTTCAGAATTTTATCTGCAATTTTTTTCTTTTCCTTTACTTTTGTTCCTCTTGAAAACTTCACAAGGGCAATATTCCCAAGAATATCATAAGGTGCTTTTGTGTCCATTATAAAAAAAGAACATTAATCTTTATAAATATTAAATTACTGTCTGTGGTATGAAAAGAGGTTTAGGTTTGTCTTTGTTAGTTTTGGTTTCTGGCTTGTTTATCTTAAATTTTGTTAGCGCTCAGTTTTTTGGGTCAAACAGCTTTTCAATAACCAGCTTCTTCAACAGTGTCAATCCTCAAGACATGACTTTTTTGGCGCTTTTCTTCATTCTTTTTGCACTCATCTTTTTCATTCTTAGCAAAGCCCGTTTTTTCAGAGACGCTTATGGAAATCCAAATAGGGCAGTAATAGGTGTAATTGCTATAGCAGTTTCTTTGTTAAGCACATATTATCTTTACACATCTGGTTTTGATTTGCAAGGAATGTTTTCAGGGTTTGGTGTTTCTTCTGACATATTTTATCCTGTCTTTGCTGTAATTTTGGTTGTAGCTGCAATCTTCATGATTATGTACATGGGATTCAGAGGATTTTTCATAATATCGGGAATATTACTTATTCTTGTAGCTCTTTTCACAAACCTAATTTATTCAGAAGGCATTGCAATAATTGTCGGCATAATACTTCTTGCTCTTGGGCTATGGATGGGAAGAGGTTCTAAAAATGCAATGATAAGTGGAGGAAGAGCTTTTGGAGGACAAGTTAGGAAAGATTATCCTGCAGCTTCAGCAGGATGGCTATGGGTTTTATTAAGCGGTTTAGTACTTGTAGTTGGGTTTGCTTTGAGTAATGGAATAGTTATGATTATCGGATTTATTTTGACTGTTGTAACATTATGGATTAAATTTAGAGGACCAAAACCACAGCAATCAGGTTATCTTGAACCACATCCAGTAAATATCTAATTAAACCCAATCACCCAACGCTTTCTGTTTTTTCTGCTCTTTTATCTCGTGCAGTTTCTCAAGTTGCTTGTCAACCCTTTCTTCTGAGAAATCATGTTCGTTGACAAGAATTCTTTTTATTTCATCCTCGTTAACTTTGTGGAATTTAATGTCTGGATTTACAGTTCTTGGTTTGTGAAATAATTCAAAAATTTCCTGCCAATCAAATCTATCTTCTAAAGGCAGACCCATCATCTGCTCTTCAACACTTTTGAAAATCAAAACAGGCTGCTTGTATTTTTTTACAAGTTCCAAAGCTCTTTTCTGTCCTATTCCTGGAATTCCTCTTGGATTGTAATCTGTTCCAACTAAAATTCCCAAGCATATTAACTGATCCAAATTTATTTCTAGAAGATTTAACACACGATCCAATTCAATAAGTTCTGGTTTTATTTCAACCCAGCCGGAAATTGTTTTTCTTTTTCTGGCAAGTCCTAAATTTCTTATGAGCTTTGTCGCTCCAAAAAGAAGGCTGTCATAATCCTGGCTCACAACTCCATAGCTTGGCTTGACTCTACTAAGAAAAGCAGCTTCTGATTCTCCTTCCCCAGGAGCCTGAACAACTCCGATGCCCATTGCTTCCAAAAGCTCTTTGCTTTCTCTCAACATTTCATCATTAATCTTGACAAACTGGGAACTGTAGCGTTTCATTCCTTCAACATCTTCTTCCTGCTTCGCTTCTTCATATCTTGATTTCGCAAGTTCTCTTACTTCTGCCCTTATTTTGTGTGTTCCTGCTTTCAAATCAGGAGGAGTTCCATCAAAAACATAAACCATTTTTATCCCTTCTGCAAGAAGGTTGACATTTCTATAGAAAATTCCAGACAAATGGGAAGTAACCCTGTGCTTATTGTCCATCAAAGGCGTCCCATCTGGCTGCCTGATTGTTGAAAGAAACTGGTAAAGCATGTTAAATGCATCTACAAAAACCAACTTGTCTTTTAAGTCAGAGATTTCTATCTCTTTTCTTGGAATTATGTCCTTGATATTTAGTCCCATTTTACTAAGGAATTAAGGAAAAATAAATATAAATAATTATCTAAGCATAAGCAGCTGTTTCCTCACCTGGTTCATAACCATATTCTCTAGCCTGTGCGTATACTTTCCTTTTTACATCCATGAAAAAACCGCGTAATTGTGGGGCTTTTAATTTGTAATATTGCCTAGAAATAGGAATCCCTAAATTTTTAAGGTCTCTAAGAATTCTTAATCTTTCTTTTTTAGATATTTTTTCCCCTGTTTCTGTAAGTTCCAATTGTCTTGCTGCCAATAAAAAAACTGTAGGTTTAACTTTTGTTTCTAAGCCGGATGTTTCTGGAGCAATTTTAGGCAAGCCTAGTTGTTCTCTTATTTTAGTATTAATTTCCGGAAAGCTCTGTCTAGTGCCTATTTCTTCATCATAGTCTCCAGGCCAATCAAGATTAGGTATTCCATGAAGTCTTGGTCCGCTTGGTTCATCATAATCTCCCATACCTTTATTCCTTGAAAATCATATATAAACCTTATGAAAAACCTTTCTTTTGGATCATTAAACTTTAAATAAGTCACCCTATTACTAAGATAATGGAAACAGATTTTATCCCTATAGATTATGACCACTTTGATTTTGAGGACAGAAATTACATAAAAATCTTCGGAAGAAACAGCAAAAACCAGAGAATCTGTGTTATTGACACTTGTCCAATCTATCTTTGGGCAATAATCAAGGACTCAGTGAGCCAAGAAAAAATAAACAAGCTCATTGAAAAGATAAAAGATATTGAACTTGATGTTAAGGGCAGAAAAACAAAGGTTGAAAAAATCGAGATTCATGAAAAAAATTTCCTTGACAAAAAAGTCAGAGCCTTGAAAATCTTCGCTACAAATTACAAAGACCTTCATGATGTTGCAGACCGTTTGGATTTTCCAGAAATACAGTGTAGAAGAGGGTATGATTTAGGTTTTGATACTCATTATATAATTGAAAAAAGGATAAATCCATTGCAATGGTATAAAATATCTGGAGAAGTTCTCAACAATTCTCAGAATTTTGGGGGGGTTGATTCAAATCTTGATGTTGATTTTTGCATTAAATTGGACTCCGCAAAAAAAATAGATAATGACCTCGGTTTCAAGCCAAAAGTAATGGCTTATGATATTGAAACAGATGACATAAAGCTTGGGGAAGGTGAGATTTTGATGGTTTCTCTTGTTACAGATAGTTTCAAAAAAGTTATCACATGGAAAAAACCAAAAACAAGCGAGAAAAATCTTGATTTTCTAGAATTTGTTAAAGATGAGGCAGATTTGATAGAAAAATTCCTTGAATATGTAAAAAAGTTCTCTCCTGATTTTCTTGTTGGTTATTTCTCAGATGGTTTTGATCTTCCTTACATGAAAATGCGTGCAGAAAAAAATAATATAAGACTTTCAATTGGTCTTGATTCAAGCCAGCCTCGTTTCTCACGGGGATTTGAAGTTACTGCAAAAACAAAAGGTATTGTTCACGTGGATCTCTTGAAATTCATAAGAACAGCATACTCTCAATATATGCAATCAGAAACTTTGTCTTTAAATGAAGTTGCACATGAATTTCTTGGTGATGAAAAAAAGCCATTCAAGCATCAGCATTCTTCAAAGCTAACTGATTCAAATTGGGAAAGTTATTTTGAATACAATCTTCATGATTCTGTTCTTGTTTATGGCTTGTTCGAAAAAATGTGGCCAGATATTCTTGAGTTCAGCAGAGTAATGCATGAGCCAACTTCAGAAGTAACAAGAAATGGGATGTCAAAGAATGTTGAATCATTCATCCTTCATAATCTTGAAAAATTCAATGAAATTCCTGAAAAAAGGCCGACAAATGAGGAAATAGGCCAGAGAAGAGGAAAAGAAAAATATGAAGGAGCTTTTGTTTTTGAACCAACACATGGACTGTATGAGAATGTTGCAGTCTTTGACTTCACATCAAGTTATGGAAGCACAATAGTTACATACAATCTTTCAAAATCTACATTTATTGATGATAAAAAATCTGAAAAAGATTCTTACAATATAGAAATTCAAGGCAAGAAAGTTTCTTTCAGTAAAAAACCTGGGTTTTTCCCGGAAATGCTCAAAGAAATAATTGAAAAAAGGAAAAAATTCAAGGAAGAGCTAAACAAAAAGCCAGATGTAATAAAAAGAGCAAGAAGCAATGCATTCAAGCTGCTGGCAAATGCTTCCTATGGTTATCAGGGATTTTTCGGAGCAAGATATTATTCAAGAGAAGCTGCTGCTGCAACAGCTGCATTTGCAAAAAAATCAATCAGAGATTCAATAGAAAAAATAGACAAGAGTGGCTACAAAGTAATTTACAGCGACACAGATAGTATAGCTTTCCTTATTGAAAATCATACAGAAGAACAGGCAAAAAAACTTTTGGAAAAATTAAATTCAGAGCTTCCTGGAATAATGGAGCTTGAGCTTGAAGGATTTTTCACCCGCGGTTTATGGGTTACAAAAAGATCAGGAACACTTGGAGCAAAAAAGAAATATGCTCTTCTTGGAAAAGATAACAAGCTAAAAATCAGGGGTTTTGAAACAGTCAGGCGTGATTGGTGCAGCCTAGCAAGAAAAACGCAGAATGAAGTTATTAGAATGGTTTTGCAGGACGGAAATGAGCGAAGAGCGCTGGATTTCATAAAAAAAGTAATTCAGGACTTGAAGCAAAGAAAAATCCAGAGAGAAGAAATCATAATCAAGACAATGCTGCAAAAACCATTGGCAGAATACAAAGCAATTTCTCCTCATGTTATTGCGGCTCAAAAAATGCAGGAAAAAGAAATTCCAATAGGCAGCGGAAACATGATTGAATATTTTATAGCAGAAACAAGGGAAAAAAAGAAACTAGTCCGCGACAAGGTTAAGCTTCCTGATGAAAAAGGAGAATACAACATAGAATATTACCTTAACAAACAAATTCTTCCGGCAGTCGAAAACATTCTTCAGGTTTTCAACATAAATATTCATGAAATGATTGATGGAAAAAAGCAGACCAAGCTAGGAGACTTCTAACTTTTTAACTCTTAAATTGATTTAAGCAAATACTAATGCGGCAACAGCTGCAAGAATTGCTATAAATGCCCAGCCCTTGTGATGACCCCAAGCTGTAGCAGCAACAATAGCACAAACAACAGCTGCACCTATACCTAATGCGTCCATTAGAGAATAACCCAAACTAAATTTATAAACGTAACTAAACTTTCGATATTTATGGTAAAGAAACTTTATCCACCAAAGCCTCTTTTTCTTGAGAGAATGAAGTCTCTTCTTGAAAAAGATTTTGACAATTATCTGAAAATTCTTGAAAAGCCACCTGTAAATTCAATCAGATGCAACACATTAAAAATATCTCCAGAAGAATTGAAAAAAAGGCTTGAAAAAATGTCTTGGATTATAGAACAGCCATTCAAAGAAGCTCCAGAAGTCATGATAATAAAAAATAACCTCCAGCCGGGCGAATTGGGAAGAAGTCTTGAACATCTTCTCGGTTATTATTATGTTCAGGAAATTGCAAGCATGCTTCCTGTTCTTGTTTTGAAGCCAAAGCCAGGTGAACTTGTTCTTGATTTGGCAGCTGCTCCTGGAAGTAAGACAACTCAGATTGCAGCAGAAATGGAAAATAAAGGAACAATAATTGCAAATGAAGTAAGCATTGGTCGTTTGAAAATTCTTGCATCAAATACAGAAAGATGCGGAGTCTTGAATGCAGTAATAACAAAAAAAGATGGTGTAGCTCTTTGCAAGAGAATGAAAGAGCAAGGTTTTCTTTTTGACAAAATCCTTGTTGATGCTCCTTGCTCTGGAGAAGGAACAATCCGTAGTTCCAATATAACAAACTTGATGTGGAATCCAAAAACAATAAAACAGCTTTCCAAGCTCCAGAAATCGCTATTAGCTTCTGCAATAGAAATTTTGAAAACAGGGGGCGAGATTGTTTACAGCACATGCACTCATGCGCCAGAAGAAAACGAGGAAGTTATTGATTTTGTTCTTAAAGAATCTGGAAAAAATGTTAAAGTAGAAAAAATAAGTCTTCCAATTAAATGCCGACCTGGTGTAACTAACTGGGAAAATAGTTCTTATAATAAAACAGTTGAAAATTCTTGCAGAGTTTATCCTCAGGACAATGATACAGAAGGATTTTTCATAGCAAAAATCAGGAAAATAAAATGAAGAGAATAAGGATAATTGGAACTCCTGGAAGCGGAAAATCCTACCTTGCAGAATTAATTTCTAGAAAATTGAAAATTCGAGTTTATGATTTAGATGATTTATATTGGTATAAAAAATATAGTAAGAAAAGAAGCCCAAAAAAATTAAGAGAATTAATAAAAAATATAACAAATAAAAAATCATGGATAATAGAGGGGATGCAATATGGTGTTGATAGTGAGTGGATTATAAAAAAAAGTGAACTTGTAATATGGGTTAATCCTTCTTTACATAAAATTATTTTTAGGTTAATTCTAAGGCATAAAAATAGAAAGAACGAAAAATTGTCTGGAACCCTAAAACTTATAAAATCAGTTATAAAATATAAGCTTAATATAAACTCCAAACACAAAAAAGCCCATAATAGTTACTTTCAAAAATATAGTCATAAATTCATTGTGATAAAAAATAATAAAGGTATAGAAAAATTCTTGGGAATTTTAAAATGAGTTTCATAAAAATATTAAACGAAAGAGAAAAGACAAAGATAGAAGAGCAATTAAAAGAGCAATTTGGCATTTCTTCTGTTCCTGGCACAATCATAATGCGTGGCGCAGAAAGATTATTTCTTTTTTCTGGAAATCTTAGTGAAAAAGAAATTGAAAAACTTGAGAAATGCACATTCATAGAAAGAATGGGTGTTTATTTTGCAAAACTTGTTGATGACAAAATCAGATTAAGTATTGAAGGCTCCCAAATTCTTAAAGATCAAGTAACAAAGAATATTTTTACATTGGATTCCAAGCAAGCAGAAGAATGGATGAAAGGCCGTGAGCTTCCTATTAAAACAGAAACTCATGGATTTTTGATAATGAAGCATGGAGAAGATTTTCTTGGAACAGGAAAAGCTTCTGATGAAAAAATTGGAAACTTTATTCCAAAGAATAGAAGATTAAGGGAAAGGCAGCAGTAATTAACAAAAATTTTATAAAATGCTGTTTTCTTCAATAAAAATGGAACTAAACAAGGAAAAAATCCTCAAGGCAGGAAAAATAACAAAAGAAACAAGAGATTATGCAAAAACAATTGTAAAAAAAGGCGTTCCTTTGCTAGAAATAGCTGAAAAAATAGAAGCAAAAATAGAAAGCCTCGGAGGAAAGCCTGCATTTCCAACAAATTTAAGCATAAACGAGGTTGCAGCACATTACACTCCAGGTCATGATGATAAAACACTGGCACATGGGTTGATTAAAGTTGATTTCGGTGTCCATTTTGATGGCTTCACAGCTGATAATTCTATTTCATTTGACCTTGAAAACAGCGAAGAAAACAAAAAACTTATTTCAGCAGCAGAAGAAGCTTTGAAAAAAGCGATTGAGATTGTTAAAGTTGGAGTTTCTGCAAATAAAATCGGCAAAGTTATTCAAGACACTATAGAATCAAAAGGTTTTACTCCAATAATAAATCTCTCAGGCCATAGTATGGAACAATATGAGTTGCATGCAGGAGTTACAATTCCAAATATAGATGATGGTCGTGGTGTTATCCTAAAAGAAGGCCTTTATGCCATAGAACCATTCACAACAGCAGGCAGTGGTAAGGTTCGTGATGGTCGCCATTCCGGAATTTACAATTTGCAAAACACAAAAAAGCCAAGAAGCCAAACAGCAAGAGAAATCCTGGATTTCATTGAAAAAGAATACAACACATTGCCTTTCTGCTCAAGATGGATTGTAAAAAAATTTGGTCCGAAAGCTCTATTTGCATTAAACGAGCTTGAATTAAACGGAAATCTTCATCAATATGACCAGTTAGTTGAAATTTCTGGGAAGCCCGTAGGTCAGGCAGAACACACCATTCTTGTAGAAAAAGACAAAGTTACTGTGACAACGATTTAAAATCATAAAGTGAGTCAGAAACTTTCAAAGCTTGTCTTATATAATCTGCTATTTCTTTCACATGTTCTTTACCTTTTATTAAATAACCGAAAGCTCCGTTTTTCATAGCAATCATACCTATTGAAGAATCTCCTATATAAAACAAAATAAAAGGAATATGTCTAAATTCATCTTTTTTGGCATATTTTTCTATTATCTCGCTTCCTGTAATTCCAGGCATTCTGTTATCTGTAATAACTAATCTCACATTTCCAACATCTTCAGCTAATCTTCTTTCTAAAGAACTTCCATCAGCAAAATCTTCTATAGAATATTCTGGAAAAAATCTCTTCCAGGCTAATCCATAAACTTTTCTAAGGTTGTCATCATCTTCTGCATATAAAATTACTTTTCTTTCTGTCATAAAAATCCTTAAAGAATTCTACTTTTAAACTTATCCCAAATAACTTCCTTCAAGAGGCACAGCTGTCTTTGCACTCTTTATGAATGTGTCTTCAATCTTTTTATAGACTTCAAGCAATGGTTTGCTTACGCTTGGTTTTATTTTCTTCATTGCCTCATTAAAATGCTCTTCTGTCACAAACTTTGCATCCATTGATTCCCTTAAAGCAAGCATAGCAGCTTCCCTTGCCAATGCTTCAAGATCAGCACCAGTATAACCTTCTGTTTTTTTTGCAAGTTCTTTCAAAATAGATTCTCTTTTTTCAGGAGTCAAAAGTTTTTTGTCATCTCCAATTGGCATTTTCTTTGTGTGGATTTCCAAAATATTTAGTCTTCCTTTTTCCTCTGGCGCTCCAACAAGAAGAATCTTGTCAAATCTTCCAGGACGCAAAATTCCTGGATCGAGCATATCAGGCCTATTTGTCGCTCCAATAACAAGAATATCATGCAAATCTTCAAGACCATCCATTTCAGCAAGCATTTGATTAAGAACTCTTTCTGTAACTTTTGTTCCAGAATCCACGCCTCTTCTACCAGCCAAAGAATCAATTTCATCAAAGAATATTACACAAGGAGCAACTTGCCTTGCTCTTTCAAATATTTTTCTCATTCCTTCTTCTGATTTTCCAACCCACATGCTTAACAAACTTGGGCCTTTAACATTAATGAAATTTGCTTCAGATTCTTTTGCAACTGCTTTTGCAAGCAAGGTTTTTCCTGTTCCAGGAGGACCGTAAAGCAAAATTCCTCTTGAGGGTCTTATTCCCATTCTTATGAATGTTTCAGGATGCTTCAATGGCCATTCAACAGCTTCTTTTAACTCACTTTTAATATTTTCAAGGCCACCAACTCCTTCCCATCCAATAGTTGGTGTTTCAACAAGAACTTCTCTCATTGCACTTGGTCTTACTGTTTTAAGAGAATCAAAAAAGTCCTGTTTTTTTATGACTAGTTTCTCCAACATTTCTTTTGGTATCTGTTCCTCAGCTTCAAGTTTCATTTTTGGAAGAACTTTTCTTAGAACATTCATTGCAGCTTCTTTTGTAAGTGCTTCCAAATCTGCACCAACAAAACCATGAGTTGGTCCAGATAATTCGTCTAGGAGAAGAGGTATTGAATCTCTTCTAATATTATCTAACAAATCTTCAGAAATTATATCTTGATTCATTAAATCTTCTAATATTAAAGAGTACTCTTCACTTTTATCTTGAAGTTCTTTAGAATTTAAAATGCTTCTTGGGTCGCTATTTCCTCTTATTCTAATAACTTCTGTCAAAGATTCTATATCTTTTAATATTTTATCAAGTAGAATTTTATCTTTTGTAATCTCTTCTTGTCTAGACTTAATTATTTTAGCATTTTGTTTAATTATAGGAAGGCTAAATCCATTTTTTTCAATTTCTTTTTTTAATTTACTCATTTTTTCATTCATTTTATAAAAAGAGTTATCTATATTCTCAATTTCTTCTTTTAAGGTATCTACTTCAGCTTTTTTTCTTCTTAACTCAGCTTGGGATACTCTTCCGGATTCAAAATCAATTCTAGCCTTAACAAATTCTTTATTCTTTTTTTCTAATTCCATAAATTTCTCGTCTCTAAGAAGAGATAAGTTTTTTTCATCATTTATAGTACTCTTTAAATCTTTTTGATTTTCAACTAAATCCTCTTCCATTTTTGATATTTTTTCAGAGTAATTTCCTTCAAAAAGAGTCAGACGTTCTAATAATAATTTTCTAGCAATCTTCGCATCCCAATGGTTAATAGGCATTCCTCTTGAATGAATTTTCAAAATTGAAAGCCTTCCTTCTTTTCCAGGAACATTAATTTCTATTTCTCTGTCAAATCTTCCAGGTCTTCTCAAAGCAGGGTCAATTGAATTAACTCTGTTTGTTGCTCCGATAACAACTACCTTGCCTCTTGATTTCAAGCCATCCATTAATGTAAGCATCTGGGAAACAACTCTTCTCTCAACTTCTCCTGTTACTTCTTCTCTCTTAGGAGCAATTGCATCAAGCTCATCAATGAAAATAATTGCCGGAGCTGTTTTTTCAGCTTCTTCAAAAATATCTCTTATTTTTTTCTCTGATTCTCCGTAAAATTTGCTCATTATTTCAGGGCCATTAAGAAGAATGAAGTTTGCATCTGATTCATTTGCAACAGCCTTGGCCAGAAGTGTTTTTCCTGTTCCAGGTGGTCCATGAAGAAGAACTCCTTTAGGGGGTTCTACTCCTAATTTTTCAAATATTTCAGGATGCTTCAATGGAATCTCTACCATTTCCCTGATTTTCTTTATTTCTTCTGACAGACCACCAATATCCTCATAAGTTATTTCAGGTATTGATTCTTCTGTTATTTCAACAGCTTTAGGATTCAATGTGACTTCTGTATTTTCTGTTATAACAACTGGCTGGCTAGGATTTGTGCTTATTACTAAGAATTTTATTTGGGTGAATCCTCCACCAAGCTGTCCCCCAAAACCCATTCCTCCAAGCATATCTCCTATTCCACCTAACATATCTCCAAAATCTCCACCGAATTCATCAGAAAATAAATCTCTTCTTCTCTGGACTCCGCCAAGAACAACAACATCTCCTTTTATCATTGCTCTTCCAAGCAGTCCTCTTCGCAAATTCTCTGGCTCTGCCTGAACCATTATGTTTTTTTGCGCAGGTGCAATCATTACTTTTTTTGCTTCCTTAATTTCTGCTTTTGAAACTTTCACTGATTCTCCTATTCCCGTTTTTGAATTTTTTCTTAGAATTCCGTCAATCCTTATTATTCCCTCACCAACATCTGCAGGATAAGCCCTGTCAGCAATTGCAACTGTCTCTCGATTTCCTTTTATGAGAATAACATCTCCTCTTCTTATTCCTAAATCTCTCATGACATCGCTGTCTATTCTGGCTATGCCTTTGTAAGCATCATCCTGTTGTGCTTCAACAACTTTAAGCTGAACTTCTTTTTTGTCTGTCATTTTATTTCTTTTTTTCCTTGACAACTCTTACTTGAAAGCTGTTTTTTATTTTTTTGAATGAGTTTTTTATATCTCTTCCAGCTTCTTTCAAAGCTTTCTTTTCTTTATCAGTTATTTCCAAAACGATTTTCATTTTTTCTTTTTTATTTCAGTTATTTTTATTCCGTTTATGTCATGAACTTCTTTACCAAGCTCTTTTTCAAGCTCATCATTATCTGTCTGAGTTTGCCCAAAATTCAAGCTTAATCTTCCGAAATTCTCAAAGCAAAGCTTAACCATGTCATCCATTATTTTTTCCTGATCTTTTATGAATGAAACAATTTCTTTTGGGATTGAAACAGCATAACTGTTGCCAACAAGCCTCATTTTAACATGAAATTCTTTGCTTTTCAAGTCATTAAATTTAACAAACTCTGCTTCATCATTTGGATGAATTATTTTGCTGCCACAGTTTGGGCAAACAACAGCCCTTAGAGCAAAACCATTTTTTATCAGCTGAGCTTTCTGCATTTTAGTGCTGCATTTGTTGCAAAGTATTGTGTTGTCAAAAACGTCTGTCATTTTTTGTTATATTTTTTGTTTGTTTTTAGCATAAAACTACCGTGCCTTTGCAGACACGGCGGTTGGGTCGAAAAGAGGTTGTATATCTTGTATACACTTCAATGTATACACACATAACATATACTATTTAAATATTTCGGTGATGGTGGTGATGGTGATGAAATATTTATTTAAGCAAGAACGAGGACAGACTTTCCTTCAATAGGATAATTCCCTTTATCCCTAATTAAAATACAAATCATTTCATAGCATGAAGAATGCAACTGTCCATACCCCTCAACATAAAATTCCCTTTCAGCAATAGGAGTATCTTTAGGAACATTTGTAAGCTCACCGCAACGAACACACTTTTCCAAATCTTGGATTGGTCTCGTTACTCCTGTATCAACAACTTCATCGTTTATTATTTTTAACAGCCTTAATTCCATGTCAGAAGCATTTGTCATTAATTTATAAACTTTTTCGACAAACACTTTAAAAACTATTAATAATTAAGTGTCTAATGGCTGAAGAAAAGGGGCTGAAGTATTACTTGAAAAGATTTTGGTTCCTTCTTTGGAAAGATGATAGCTTAAAGGGCTGGATTTTCTCGATAATTTTCCTTTTCATATTCATAAAATTCATTTTCTTCCCTGTTCTTAGTCTTGCAACAGGAACTTCTCTGCCTTTGGCAATTGTAGAATCATGCAGCATGTATCATCAAGGAAACCTTTTCAGTGATTTCAATGCCTGGTGGACAAGACATGATGCAAAATATGCTCTTTACATAATAAATGAACTTGATTTCCAAGCTTTTCCGCTGAAAAACGGATTTAACAAAGGAGATATTCTCTTCATTGTGCATGTAGATCCTTCAAAACTCAAGGTCGGAGACATAATAATTTTCAATGCAGGCCAGGCAAATCCAATAATACACAGAATTGTAAACATAACAGAAACAAACGGGCAGGAAACATTCTCGACAGAAGGAGATAACAACAATGGTCAGCTCACTTTTGAAAACGGAATAACAGGAAACCAGATTGTAGGAAAAGCTGTTCTCAAGGTAGCTCCTTATCTTGGATGGGTAAAGCTTATATTTTACGATTGGGAAAAGCCAGTTGGAGAAAGAGGATTTTGTCATGAGAATTAGTTTGAAAATAATAAATAACTATATAAACATTCAATTAATAAAAAACAAATAAAATGGAATTTTGTCCAAAGTGTGGTTCTGTTCTTGTGCAAAAAAGAAAGAATGACGGTTGCCCTAGATGCAATTATTCCTCAAAATCAAGAGTAAAGCTAAAGACCTCTGAAAAAATGGATGAGAAGAAGGAAATTGCAGTTGTAAAAGACAAAGATGTTGAAATTTATCCAATAATTGAAGGCGAATGCAAGAAATGCGGGCACAACAAGGTTTATTTCTGGACAATGCAGACAAGGGCAAGTGATGAATCAGAAACAAAGTTCTTCAAATGCACAAAATGCGACTTTACTTGGCGTGAATACAGGTAAGAACTGAATTTTTCTGCTAAGCTTTAAAAATACATTTCAATTATACTATTTATGGAATTAAGAGGTGAAGAGATGGAAGACTTGGAAGAGGATGAAAGTGATTTGGAAGAAGTCAAAGAAAGTTCTGAAATAAGATTTGGGATAAAAACATATGATGATGTTTTCTCTGATTTTGATCCAAGACCGATTTCACAGCGTGGATTATCAGAGGATTTTTTGGTTGAAGCAAAAAGAGCAAGCATGGTGAAGGATGCCAGCAGAATAGATTTTATTTTTACAGTTCCAAAAAATATCCGAGACTTAAAAAAAGAGGCAAGGATATCTGAGAGGCTAAAAAAATATTTCAGAAAACACTATGAACTTCTTCAAAAGGAAAAAGATAAAATAGTAAATCAGGGGATTTGGTTTCTTATATTCGGGATTATTGTGATGTTCGCTGCAACTTTCCTGACTTTTAAATATGAAGGAAATAATTTTATCACAAGTTTTTTCACAGTTCTATTTCAGCCAGCTGGGTGGTGGCTTTTCTGGGAAGGATGCCAACTTCTTGTGTTTGATTCAAAGAAAGACAACCCCAATATAGAGTTCCACAAAAGAATGGCAAGCACCTCAATAAGGTTTGTTTCTATATAGAAACACTTCAGGAAAGGTTTTTTAAAACAAGTATATTTACTTTGACTAAGGCTCCGTAGCTCAGTCTGGCCAGAGCACTGGACTCTTAATCCAGGTGTCGTGGGTTCAAATCCCATCGGGGCCACTTTTATCCTCTATGCTTGAAATATTCAATCTGCCTGAATCTTTTCAGGACATGCCTATAGCTGCCTTTTGGAACGAGAACTTTTGTCTTTGCTTCATTTAGAAGTCGAAAATCATATTTTGCCACTGATTCCTTCAGCTTGTCTTTTCCAGGATATTTTTTCCAGCGCTTCTCTTTTTTCGGCTTGTATTGTAAAACCATAATTAATCAAAGAAATCCTAATTAATAAATATTAACAAAAATAAAAAGAAAAAACAAGAAAAACATTAACAAATAAGAAAAATAAACAAAATTTGGGGCGGTAGAATTACTATCTTATAAGCTTTTGAATGTTTTCAATTGCGTCTGCGACTTCTTTGCCTTTCTTGGTCAATTTTATAACTTTTATCCGCCCTCTTTTTTCGAAATCGACCAGGCTCAAAGCCTCAAGTGTCTGCAGTATCTTAACTGCATGGCTGTATGTGCAATCAACTTCCTTAGCCAAAATACTACCATACCTCATCCTAGTGTTCTTTTTCAAAGATACCAGCATTAATGCCGGCTTTCTCCTAAAAAAGATGTCAAAGTTGTCTTTCATTTTTGGATGTGTGTATTTAGATGTATATATCCCATCAGTGATGTGCTTTTAAATGTTTTGGAAGCTATATATCTAAAAAGTTTTTATTAATTTTTTAGAACTTATACAGGAAAACATGGCCATCTCTCCTTGATGGTTTCATTCCTCTGAGTCTCCATGTGTTTGAAACAACTTTTGTCCCTTTTCTCATTTCTTTTTTCAGTTTTTTTTCCAAATGGGGCATTACATGCCATACTTGAAACACAGAAACAATGTCAAACTTGGATAAATCAGCATTCCAGAAGTTTTCTTGTTTAATTATTGCGTTTTTTTGCAAACCGAGCCTTCTAATTCTCCATCTTGAAATCCATACAAGCAATGGATTTATTTCAAAGCCAGTAATAATTGCTCCTTTCTTTGCAAATTCAATAACAAGCTTTCCATTTCCAGATCCAAGCTCTGCAACTTTCTGCCCTTTCTTTACTTGTGAAAGTTTAATCATCTTCCTGGCAGCAGAACTGCTTGAGGCCTGATATGGAGCTCCAAAAAGAAAGCCAGAAAGCCAGAGAAAAATAATAAGAAAGCAAATTATACCTAAAATAAGATATAAAATCATTTTATCTGAAATGGATTATGCTAAAAGTTATCAATGTCTGAACTATGACCAATCCTGCGTTAAGGAAAGTTATTGGTTTCTCTTTGTGGACAATCCCATAAAACATCCACATCAAAGAGAAGAATGAAAAACCAATCCATGCAAGCAATGACAATCCGTCAGCACTGTGAGTTGTCCAAATTTGGTATAATTGTATTGTATTAAGCAAAGGCAAGATAATTGCACTTGCATATATTATATCATCTAGCATCCTGCCTGTCGCAGTTGGATGCGGATAGGCCTCTTTTTTCTGCTGAATCCTTTTTCTTAGGCTCATGTGATAGTGAGCTGTGTTGAATGTTGGCATTAATAAAAATAGATTTTCTGGATTAAAAATCTATCTGAGACCATATGAAAAATTTATAAAACACTGGTTTCCTCTATAAAGAATGCCAAAGGCGTCAAAAAAACAAAAGCAGACAAGGGCAGAAATAACGGCGCAGGAATTTTTTCCTGTAAAGCCAGAAGACCTAAAATATTCTATTGAAAAGCAGGTGAAGCACATAGATGTCTCCTCTCTTACAACAGTTGAAAAAGAAGGGAAAAAGATTCAGGAAAAACCAATAAAAACAAAGAAACCAAGAGCGAAAAAAGGAACAAAAGAAAAAAAAGCAAAAAGACCAAAGAAAACAGCAATGGATTTTGCTCCAAAGAAAATAAATCTCAAGCAAGGCGGCTACGAACTTATTGTAACAGAAAAACCACAGGCAGCTTTGAAGATTGCATCAGCCCTGGGAAAATCAACACAAAGAAATGAGCATGGTGTTTCTTATTATGAAGTTGACAGGAATGGAAAAGAAATTGTTGTTGCCTGCGCTGTCGGACATTTGTTCACTTTAACGCAAACTTCAAGAAATATGACAGGTGGCCCTACATTTGATATAAAATGGGTTCCAAATTACATTGCAAGAAAAGGCGATTTCACAAAAAAATATTATGACACTCTTCTTTCTCTTGTGAAAGGTGCTGGTTCTATTACAGTTGCAACAGATTATGATACAGAAGGGGAAGTTATAGGACTGAATATTGTCCGTTTCATAGCAAATCAGAAAGATGCCTCAAGAATGAAATACTCAACTCTTACTGATAAAGAGCTTAATGATTCTTATGAGAATAAAGCACAAACAATTGATTGGGGACAGGCAATAGCAGGTGAAACAAGACACTATCTTGACTGGTTTTATGGAATAAATCTTTCAAGGGAATTAATGAATGCTTTGAAATCAGTTGGAAAATTCAAAATAATGTCAATCGGCCGTGTGCAAGGACCAACATTAAACCTTATTGTTGAAAAAGAAAAGCAAATTATTGGTTTCAAGCCTCTTCCTTACTGGCAGATTTTCATAAGACTCGAAAATCCAGAAATAGAGCTTGTTCATAACAAAGATATTTTCAAAAAGACAGAGCTTGATAAATTTAAAGATCTAAAAGGAAAAATAGCAGACGTTGAAACGCAGAAGAAAACACAGGAAATACCTCCAAATCCTCCCTTTAATTTAACAATACTTCAAACAGAAGCATACAGGGTTTTCGGAATAAATCCAGCAAGAACACTTCAGCTGGCTCAAAATCTTTACCTTGCAGGTTTGATTTCTTATCCAAGAACTTCAAGCCAAAAACTGCCACCTTCAATAGCTTACAATGACATTTTAAAAAAGCTGGCTGCAAGATTTGGTGTTGAAGCATTGATAAAAAGAAAAACACCAATTGAGGGAAAAAAGACAGACCCTGCCCATCCTTCAATATATCCTACAGGAAACCAGGGAACAATAAGTGAAGATGAGGAAAAAATTTATGGATTGATAGCAAAAAGATTTCTCTCCTTGTTCTGCGAAGATGCAGTTATTGAAAATAAAGTCATAACAGCAAAAGTAAATGGATTTAATTTTGTAAAACGTGGTTCTTTTGTTGAAAAACCTGGCTGGATGGCTATTTATCCAATAAAAATGCCAGAAGCGCATATTCCTGATGTTAATGGAAAAATAAAAATCTCGAACTCAAATATAATTGAAAAAGAAACTCAGCCTCCAAAGCGTTTTTCTCCTGCTTCACTTGTTTCAGAGCTTGAAAAAAGAAATCTTGGAACAAAGGCAACAAGAGCTTCTGTAATTGAAACACTTTATGACCGTGGCTACATACAAGGGCAAAGCATAAAAGCAACTCCCCTAGGAATTTCTCTTATTGAAACTCTTGAAAAGCACGGACCTATTATAATTGATGAAAAACTGACAAGAAGTTTTGAAAAAGAAATGAATGAAATCCAAATTGCAAAGAAAAACCAACAAGAAAAAGAAGAAAAAGTAATCAATGAAGCAAAAACAGCCATAACAAAGATCTCACAGGAGTTTAAGTCAAAGGAAAAAGAAATAGGTGAAGAGCTTGCAGGAGCAAATCAGAAAATATGGGAACAGCAAAGAGAGGAAAACAAGTTGAATCCCTGCCCTGTTTGCCAGAAGGGAAATCTGAAAATAACTTATTCTCCAAAAACAAAGCGTTCTTTCATTGCATGCGACAGATATCCTGAATGCAAGAACACTTATTCTCTACCTCCTAGCACATTCATAAAAAAAGCAGACAAGATTTGCGACAAATGTGGCTTCCCTATGTTAATGTCTTTGAAAAAAGGTAAGCGTC
Organism: Candidatus Pacearchaeota archaeon; assembly: GCA_049511795.1. Classification (GTDB taxonomy): domain Archaea; phylum Nanobdellota; class Nanobdellia; order Pacearchaeales; family GW2011-AR1; genus ASMP01. The sequence goes on from JBEKXS010000002.1 coordinate 50,979, forward strand.
CTTGGATTTTCTGTTTCAACCGAGAATGCGAAACAAACAAGGCAAGATTAGAAGAATATAGAAAGAAGAAGGAAGCAGAGAACAATAATTCTTAAAACCACTTCTGCAAGTTTGTCTGGGTCTTTATGCTTTCAAGTATTTTGCTTTTCTTGATTATTTTTGAGGGGTCGTAACCAAACTTTATCATTCCAACTTTCCTCACGCTTTCAATCATTTCTTTCATATCTGCAAATTGGAATTTCTTGTTTTCCATTGCTTTCTTTACGCTTTCCCTGACAACCCAGACACCCAAAGCTGCCCAATAAGTTGGAAGCTCTATTCTTATTGCCAAAACACTTGCCTGCCTCTGAACGCTTTCAAGATATTCTAATATAGGGAGCCTTGCTGCATAGTACCCACCAACAGTATTGCTTGCATAAGTTGTTCTTCCATAAAAATCTTCCATGTCTGTTGAAGCTTTTATTTCATTGCTTGGATTCCATGAGCTTCCTGGCAAATAAAGTTCAAAAAGTTCATATGAAAAAATATTTGGAAAAAGCATTATAAGATAGCAGTTTCCCATAAATTCTCCAAAGAAAAATTCATAATTTTCAATCCATTTGTAATTTCTAATGTTTTCCAAAAGTCTTTTTCCAATCATGTCATCTGTTGCTGTTATTGACCAGCGAGTTGGCACGAGCTTTCTGTCTTTTTTCATTCCTAAAACACCAACGCTAAGAATTTTGCTTAATGTGTATTCTGAAAAAGAATTTTTATAAAGAAAATCAACAGCCTCAGTTGCTTTTATATCATCATTCATAACCTTGTCAAGTTTCTGATCAATCTTTACATTGCTGGTTATTGTTGCTTTTTTTAATGGGGCGTGCATTCCCTGAGGTAAGACAACGCGGTCTCTCTTGAAACCAGGCCCAACTTTTGATTTTAATTCAATTTCTAAGTCAACAGGGCGTGAGGCAATTGCAATTTCCTGAGCCATATCAACAAATTTTTTGTTGTTTGTTCTTGGGTCAGTTACTTTTGACTGGAATCTTGAATTAAGAAGGCTTTCCCTGAGATTTATCACATCGCGAATTCCAAAATTGTTCTTTGCCCAGAATTCTGCATCATCATAAACCCATGCATCCTCATCTCTTTCCAATGGGCTTAAAATTCCTACATTCACCAAAGGATATTTTAGCTTTGATCCAATAAAAACACTTGGTGGAGAGCTTGAAGAGATTTGAGAAACCTTACCAATATCTCTGTATTTGAATTTAGTGTCAGCTATCTTTTTTATTACTTCAAATTTTATGTCTTTCTCCTCTGGCATTAAAAATCAAGGAAAAAGATGTTTAAATTATTTAAGAACTACCGAAAAGTCGTTTAAAAAATAAAAGAAGGAAAAAAATAAAAAATCAGAATTTACCTTCTTCTTCCTTGGCCTTCTCCGTGCATTTTGCATTTGCTGCAGAACAGTCCATGTAATACAAGCAATGCAGCTGCAACAATAACTACCCACATGCTAGCTGTAGCACCGAGTATTGTTGGCCAAATTGTAACAATCAAGATGATAAGACCTAAAATAAGATCCTTACCATGGTGATGCATCCACATAGTTTTCACCTCCATTAATCAGTTTTATAAGAAAAAAGCCTTAATAAATCTGGTGATTATATCCATCCTCTTCTAAAAATTCCTGCATTTCTTATTTCAAAATTAAGCTCTTTCTGCGGCATGCTCCTGTGTTTCAGGAGAGTTGCTTTTCTCTTTCCATTTTCATTTTTCAACTCAATTATTGCCTTGCTCCAATATTTCATCAAATCCCCACCAACAAGATTTACACCTGGCTTGACTCCTTTCTTTAACTGCTCTTCTGAAAGAAATTCAGAGTAAACTTGATTTGTTATTATAACAGGAATATTTTGCTTTCTGGAAATCTCAGAAAGAAGCTTCATCTGCCAGGCAAGGGCGCGGTTGACCTTTTTTATGTCTTCTTCGCTTGCGTTTTCTTTTTCCTTGACATTTCCTATCTCAAGTCTGTAATGCATTGCCATACCATCTACAATAATCAGGCCTATTTTTTCTTTCTTTGTTTGCTCTACTAATTTGTCAAAAATTTTTCTTTGCTCATAAAAACCTATTGGCTGTAAAAGAAGGATATTTTCTAGGATTTTTTTGTAGTCTTCCCCAACAATCTGTTTTACCCTTTCAGAAGAAAATCCGCCCTCTGTGTCTATGAAAATTACTTTTGTTCCTTTCTTTGCCAAACTGCATGCAACAAGTATTACGAAATTTGTTTTCCCGCTTGCGGGAGGACCTGCAATCATTGTTATGATTCCTGCTTCATATCCCCCATAAAGCCATTTGTTTAGGTCAAAGCTTCCTGCAGAAATCTTCTGAATGTCCATATCTAAGAAAAATTGTTTTGATTAATAAGGATTATTATAACAGAAAACTTACTTCATCTTTTTGAAATCAGCTTCAATTTTGTCAAGGTCTTTTGTTATTTCCTTGACAGCATCTGCAATTGCTTTCTTGGCTGTCTTGCCTTTTGTCACAACCTTCAATATCGGCTTTTCAGAGGGGTGCTCTCTTTTCCAGGCTGCGAAACTCACTCCAGAATCTTTGTTAAGATAAACTCTTAGAATTTCAACCAAAGTCAGGTTTTCAAGCCTTACCTCAATTTCTTCCTTTGAGCTTTTGAGAATTTCGAGTTCCATATTAAGAAATCATAAATTTAGTTTAAAAAACTTTGCACTTTCAATTAATCGTAATCTTGAACATATTTCTTCTCTTTATTATTCTCTTTCTCTTCAACTTTATTTTTTTCTTTTTCCATTTTTATCCTTTTCAAGTCATCTATTTTCAAGTTATCAAGTATTTTCCTGTCAAAGCTGATGATTCCTGATTTAGGATAAACAATCTTTTGTGGTTCTGGTTTTTTTGTTTCTGGAACAATATTTGAATTATTTAAATTAAGTTTTGGTTGAGCATTTTGGGTGTTTGTTTGTATAGGAGTTGATGTTGTTTTCACAATCTTAACACCAAGAAATCTTTCAAGTTTATTTGGCAAATCATATCCCTGAGGAATAACTCCCTGCTCTGCCATTTTGATTGCGCTTTCTGATTCCCCTATTCTTTCAGCAAGCTGCCCTTGTGTAAGTCCTTTTACTCTTCGAACTCTCATGATAATCCAATGAAAATTGTCAACAAGGTCTGGCCTTGGTGCAAGACTTACTGCTTCCTGTTTTGTTTTTTTCTCATAATTCCTGCTTATCACTTCTTTTGCTCTGCTTTCCCTTATTGGTTGGAATCTCTCTTCTTTCGGCTTAACTCCTGAAAGCCTAACCATTGTTTCATAAACAGTATCTTTTTTCTCAAAATCTTCTTTTTTTAATCCTGGCTTCTTCACAAGAGGATATCCTTGCTCTTGTGCGCAGTTCTCGCAGACAAGAACAATGCCTGTGGGAGAAAGTGCCCGGAAAATCGGCCTTGTAAGTTCGCTCACTCCGCAAATAGAACATTCCATAAAAGAAAGAGAAAAAAGTCGTTTTTTAATATTTGGATATGTCAGAATATAGGAAAATTTCCGTTTTATTTAAGGTATGTAGCCAAATTATTTGCGCTTGTTATGTTGTAAAGAACATAATTATTGTCAATTATTACAACAGGGTATTTTGTTATATTAAATGAGTTTGTCAAGGAATTCAAGGAGCTAAGATTGCTGTCAACAGCTATTGGAATAAGTATTATATGGTTGCCTTGCTGCTGCTTCAAGTCGAACAATGTCTGTGACCATACGCTTTGTTCTGCTTTCTGGTTTAGATCCTGTGTGTCATACTGATAAAGATAGACAACTGTTGAAAGATTTGTCTTGCACTTGTCAGGTATCTGCATCATGTCTGCCCACAAAAGTGTTCTCAAAAGATCATATCTTGTATGCGCCAGCCTTAGAGAATCTGTAAGCTTCCCTGCTGATTCATATTGCTCTAAAGTATAAGCTTCCTGGTAAATTCTGTCTGCAAAATCAATGCTTGAGTTTATGAAAGCATCGCATGTAACTGCATTTGACTGAAAAACATTGTTCAAAGCAAGAGAATCAATCAATGATATTTCTGAAGAAGAATAAAAGCTGTTTATTTTGTTCGCATTGGCATTCTCATAAGCGATTCCTATAAAGATGCCAAGGGCAAAAACAGCAACTGTAATAATTAAGGCTTCCCAAAAAGCATGTTTTGAACTTTCTAACATTTTATTTTACCATTTATGTGTTTTTGTGATATACTTGAATGCTGAATTGACCAATATTATTGGGTATGCCAGCAAATAAACGAATGAATACACAAAAAAGCTGAATATGCCTTGCTTTTTAAATCCTTTTTCTTTTGTGTAACTCAAAGCAACAAGAGTAAATGCTGTTCCCAAAACAAGCAATGCCATTCCAAAAAAGAACAATACTGTTGGAGTGAGATTTATGTCTCTTAGAGTTAAGATTGCTGTTTGTGCCTGAGAAGCATAGAAAGTTGAAAAGTAATATATTATTGCCTGCCTTATTATTCTGTATGCCAAGAACAAGATTCCAACAACACCTATTACCCAAGACATGACAAAGAAAGGAAGTATGAAAACTCCAAGCATTCCTGCTTTCATGAAGTTACTTTTATACTTGTTTATTGTTTGTATCCCTCCTACATTCCATCTTATTCTCTGTTTGTACCACATCTTGAATTTGTCAGGAGCAACTGTGTAAACTCTTGAAAGAGTGCTCATTGCTATCTTGTAGCCATGCGAGACAAAGTTCCAAGTGATTTCAATGTCTTCTGTCATGTTTGTTTCATCAAAGCAGCCGACTTTGTCGAAAAGTTTTTTTCTGTAAATTGCCAAGGGTCCTGGGGTAACATAAATGGCATCAACAAAACCGAGAAGCTTTCTTGAGAAAGTTATTATTTTGTATTCTATTGCCTGAAGTTTTTCAATGAAATTGTATCTGTTTTTTGCAAGAACAGTTGATGTTACAGCAGCTATTTTAGGATCATCAAAGAATCCAATCATATTTCTTATTGCATGTTTTTCTGGGTATGAATCTGCATCTACAAATCCAATAAGTTCTGTTGTTACAAATCTTGCGCCATAATTCTTTGCACCACTTGCTTTTCCAGAGTTTCTCGGTGTCTGCACAGCTATAACTCTGCTGTATTTTGTAGCATATTTCTTTATTATTTCATAAGAATTGTCAGTGCTGCAGTCATCAACAACAATTATTTTTCTCAGATTTCTATAATCAGAATTCAAAAGTGCCTCAATTGTTCCTCCAATGCTTTCTTCCTCATTATAACAAGGAACAACAATACTCAGTGAATATTCTTTTGTTAATTTTGGAACTGTAAAGAATTTATCTTTGTTCTTTAGGTAAATCATAATAAAAAGAAAGAGAAAGTAAAGTGCTATGAAACTGTATACAAGATAAACTATTGTTATAAAATCCAACATTTTAATTTTCCTCAGTGTGTCCTTCTTCAGTTTTTTCCTCAGCTTCTTTTTCCTGTTTTTTCTGCTCTACATTAAAATAATCATAAAATTCATCGCTTAAGCTTAGCTCATGTGTATGCCCTTGCTTCTTTTTCTTGATAAGTCCTTGCTCTGAGAATTTTTTTATGTGGTCATATCCTTTGTTTCCCCTTATTTTTATTATGACAGACTGTTTTATTGGCTGCTTGAATGCAATTATCGCCAAAGTTTCCTGCTCTGCTTTTGTGAACTCACTGCTGCCTGTTGCAAGTTTGTTTATTATTCCTGAAAATTCCGGCTTGATATCCATTTTCCACATTTCATTCTTCTCCAAAATTCGCAAGGCAGAACCCCTTTCTTCATATTCATCCTGGAGTTTTTCAATTGTTTCCCTTATTATTATAGGATTCATGTCAGAAAGCATGATAAGGTCCTTCATTCCTAAATATCTGCCAGAAACAAACAACACAGCTTCTACCATCTGCATTGCTTCCTTTTCCTTGCTTTCATCAATTTCCCTTTGTGTTTTGCTGGAAATATTTGGCGTTTCCATATGATTTATAGGTAAAATAAACCCCAACAAGTTTTAAACTTATTCGTTCTATCTTTTTTTAATTTTATCCATCAGATAAGAAAACAGGCTGTTTGTCAGGAAAACCATAAGAACCATTGCAGCAAACCAGAAAATCTGATAAAATATTCCTGTTATGTTCAGGAAATTTATGCATGACTTAAAGACGCAATTTACATTTGCAGATTGGTTTGTAAAAAACCATGACAATGCAAATATTCCAATTGCTTCAATGAAACTATATTTCCAAAGGTCTTTTTTATAACTTCCAAAGAAATACAGGAAAACAAGCGTAATTGGAATCACATAAAGATGCTGAAGAGTTATAAAATTGCTTAATCTGTCTTTGCTGAAAAAGAAATAGTCTGTTATCCCCCACAAAGTTTTTCCTGTTATAAGATAATGATAAAAATCAATGTTCCAAACAAGAACAGGTATTGCCATTATGTTTACTTGCATGGCAACAATGTCTGATTTTCTGTAAAACAATCCAAGGCCTATAAGAAGAACAGCTATATAGCAAAACCAAAGTGGTGAGGCAATTTCAGGATGAGCGAAAGCATTTGCAAATGCTAACAGTGAAAGAAATATCAAATAAAGACCAAATACTTTGCTTGCAACTCCTAATTTGTTTGCCATTTAAAATTTAACCAATTTTAAATCTTAAAACACAGCCAATTCCACCCATATTAAAAAATTGTTCACCTTCAGGTGTTTCTGTTGAAATAATCTGTACTTCAGAACCAATATCTCTTGCCAATTTTGAAAGTTCTTTTGACAATGGTTTTGCAATTTTCATGCTTAAATATAATGTTTCAACAGCGCCCATTTCCAAAGCTTTTCTTGCTTCCTCCTCTCCAAGAATCGCTTTTCCAGGATCCTCACCAAGAACTCTGAAAAGAGATTCAACAATTTTTTTCTCTTTTGTCCTTTCATGATTTACTAAAAGAGTTTGTGATTTCTCCACAAGCTCACGCAAACCTGATTCAGAAGCATCGCCAATATCTATTTTACCCATGATTTTTTGCTGCAAGTTTCCTGTTAAATAATCTCCTTCAACAAATTCGTCTTTGGTAGGTATTGGTCCACCAACTAAAATGCCTTTTAATTTAGGCATTGTGAAAAATATTGTTTTCATTTCTTCTGCAATTCTTTTATAAAAATCTTTTGTTAGTCCTTCTGTAATTCTATGGAATCTTTGGCTACTCTGACCGCCAGCTCTTACTTTGCTTGGTATTCCAGAAGTCATTTTTTGAAGAGCTTCAATTCTTTTTCCTTCCAAAATTCCGATTGTTGCTTCTTTCCTGTCCATTACAAGCAATCCAAAAACTTCTGTAACTTCAAGCATTTCCTTCAATGGCTCCAAAATAAATTCCTTATCGCATCTGTACATTCTTGTTTTCACCTGCATAGGAGTTTCTATTTCCCAAAGCCTTAAGTCATCCTGGCCTTCAACCTTGGAAATGTTTCCTGCAAAAAGAACCATTCCATTTTCAGGTGTTTTCTTGTGCTCTTTCAGCTGCCTTGTTATTTTGTCAAGCGCGTTTCCAACATTTTTTCTCGTGCTCGTTGATTTTATGTTTTTGGCAGTTGATTTTTCAGCTTCAAGCTGGTCAGCCACAGTGTAAATGTTCTGCCCGACAGGAATATACACAGATATCAGCTCTGTTGCCCTTCCTTTATACTGCTCCAGCTCTTCAACAAGCTCTGCAAGTTCATCTTTCGTCATTTGTGTCATTTTAAATTAAATTATGGGTAGCCTTTAAATCTTTTTCAAACCGCTTTAATCTTTGCGGAATTTTTATTCCAGAAATCTTCTCCCTAAGACTTATTCCTTTCTCTTTCTTCTCTTTCCAAACCAGGCTGTTAAATTCCATCAAATCATCAATGAGCTTTAATTCAGATTTTCCTTTTTTTGGTTTTGGCCATTCCTTATTTAGTAAATCAATTCCATTCTCCATGCAAATTGTTGTAGTTACTTGAGGAATTATGGGATAAATCAAAAACAAAAATCTCTCAAGCAAGAAATGAAGTGTATACTTTGCGGAATCAGATTCTTCTTTCGTAAATTTCCTATCCTGATTGTAAGCTCTTGTTTTAATCATCTCAAGATAATGAGAGGCAAATATTTCCCAAAGAAAATTCTTGAGCTTTAATGCAGGGGTATAAAAATTGTATTTTTCATATTCTTTATCTGCAAGCTCTGTAATATTTTCAATATAATCTACAAATAATTTATCAAATTCAGTTAATTTTGCATTTTTTGGATTGTTAAATAGCATGACAAACTTTGAAACATTAAGTATTTTGTTCAATGTTTTCAATTCAGCATTTATTTTTTCTTCTGAGCACTTCAAGTCATTTTTTGAAAGGTCTCCTTCAGTAGCTGCCCACAATCTTATTGCTTCTGCGCCATATTTCTTCAAGAGGTCTTGCGGATCTATGATGTTACCTTTAGATTTTGACATCTTGAATCCTTTTGCATCAACAATGTGCTGATGTATCCAGACATTTTCAAAAGGAGGTGTTTTAAAATCAATGAGATATCCGCGGAGCAGAGTGTAGTATAGCCATGTTCTTACAATTTCTTTTCCCTGTGGTCTTAATGTAGCAGGATATGCTTTTTTGAAAAATGAATCATCTTCTTTATACTTTAAAAGAACAAGTTCTGAAATTGAAGAGTCCATCCAAGTATCAAATACTCTTTCTTCGCCAATCCACTTTTCTTTTGAGAAATCTTTTACCTTGCCTATTTTCTTGCCATTTTCATAAATTTCAAAGTTCTGATTTGGTTTTTGTTTCCAAGGTTCACAATAAGTATTTCCATCTGAAATTGCAATTTTCTTCCCTGATTTCCACAAAGGAATTGGTGTTGCATAGAATCTTCTTCTTGAAATAGGCCAATCTATTTTAAGAGAATCAATCCAATCAAAAAGTATTTTTCTGGATTCTTCTGGATAAAAGTCAATATTCTCTTTGCCTGCAAATTTCTTAAGATTGTTTTTGAATTCTACTTGTTTGATATAAAACTCAGGCATTTCAATAAACTCGACTTCTGCGCCACTTCTTTCAGAAACCGGTGTTCTATGCACAATGTTTTCTTGTTTCTGTATAAGATTTTTCTCCTTGAGCAATTCAATAATTTTCTTTCTTGCCTCTTTGACTTTTAGTCCCTTTAAAACTCCAGCATGTTCATTCATAGTTCCGTCTGCATTGATTGCAATTACTGGTTTCAGCCCTTCTTCCCTGAAAAACTGGATGTCTGACAAATCTCCTACAGAACACATCATCATAATTCCTGTTCCTTTTTCTTCAGCTGCCAAAGAATGTGATTTTATTTTTACTTCTTTCCCAAAAATAGGGCTTATTGCTGTTTTTCCGTTAAGTCCTTTATATCTAGCGTCATTTTGGTTAAATATGACCGCACCACAAGTGCATATCAATTCAGGCCTTGTTGTTCCGATTATAATTTCTTTTCCTGTCTCCTTGATTTTCCATTTGACAAAGTTAAAAGTGCTTGGCAAATCTCTGTATTCTATTTCAGAATCAGCAATAGTGGTCTGCAGTTTAGGGTCCCAGTTGTTTATTCTAGTATCTTCATAGACTAATCCTTTTTTGAATAAATCAACAAATGTTGCCTGGGTTATTCTTCTATACTCTTCTGAATCTGTTAGATAAACAGAACCAATATTCTTGCTTTTTTTATATGAAGTAAAAGAAATTCCTAATTTAGCAAAAGTATCTTCTGTTTCAGTAGAAGTCCTTTCCAATATTTTCTTGCAGTATTCAATAAATTTTTCTCTTGGAATATGAAAAGGCGAGACCCCAAACTCTTTTTCAGCAGCCATTTCAATAGGAAGACCATTCCTGTCTAGTCCCAAGGGGAAAATAACTTCAAAACCTCTCATTCTTCTATATCTTGCAAAAAAATCCATGTAGCAGTAAGTGACTGCTTGCCCTATATGGATAGGTGCATTAACATAAGGAGGAGGGGTATCAATAGAGTATATCTTTTTTTTTGTTTTTTGGTCAAATTTGAACATCTCTGCTTTCTTCCACTTGTCCGTTATCTCTTTTTCCAGCTCAAGGTTCCAGTTTTTTATGTCCTTAAGTGCCATTAATATCTTTAATACAATAACTTTTAAAAACTATACCCTTCTTTTTACATTATTATGGCAGACGACAGAATACAGATGCCCGCTGGATTCGGCGGGTTAATGAGATTTGAAGAAGAATATGAGTCAAAGATAATGCTAAAACCAGCTCATGTAGTTGCATTTGTAGTTTTCATTCTTGTTTTCAGGATTGCACTAGGATTCTTGATTAAATAAACAATAAATAAAATTTTAATAAAATGTTTGGCGGATTAGGCGGTCTTGGTGGTGGATTAAACCCAAAAAAGATGCAGGCTATGATGAAACAGCTTGGCATGTCTCAGGAAGACATAGATGCTTCTCGTGTTGTGATAGAAAAAAATGACGGCAAAAGGCTTGTGATTGAAAATCCCTCTGTTGCAAAAATCTCCATGGGCGGGCAGGAAAGCTTCCAGATTTCAGGCGAGGCAAAAGAAGAATCTGGTTTTGAGATTTCAGATGAAGATGTAAAAACAGTCATGGAGAAAACAGGCGCAACAAAGGAAAAGGCAAGAAAAACTCTTGAAGAAACAAGAGACATTGCAGATGCAATTCTAAAGTTAAGCTAATGATTCTGGTATGTATTTTAAACCACCAATAATCATATTAATTTGGCAATCTTCTTTAAACAATGGAAAAATTCCTTGAAAGTCTTGAGGAAGCTGAAAAAACCATGAAGACTCTTGATCACATGGTTTATGTGACTTTTCCTCTTATAAAAGATAAAAGGCTTCTTTTGAAAGTCATTCAGGAAATAAAAAAATCAGTTACAGACTGCATAACGGCAATTCTGCAGTTTGAATATCTTTTCAAACGTGTGAATTTGTCAAGAGACCCAAAGGAAAACTTCAAGACATTCACTGAAAAATGCGCTCCTAAGTATGGCATTGACAAAAACGAGTTGGCTTTGATTTTCGAGCTGTTTGATTTCGTGGAAAAGCACAAGGCAAGCCCTTTTGAATTCATAAAAGGAGAAAAGGTTGTAATTCTTTCCGAAAGCATGAACCAGACAACCTTAAGCCTGGATAAAACAAAGCAATTTCTCAACATGGCAAAAGATATTCTTAAAAAAACAAGAGAGGGTATGAGAAAAAATGTTGGTTAAATTTTACTTCGGAAAAATGACATAAAGAAAAGTATAAATAGTAGCGCACCCTCTGTAATAAATATAATAAGAACTTTTCTGAGAGGTGAAAAGGGAATTTAATGGAAGAAATAATTCAGGAGAAAATCAGCGCTGACCATCTTTTGTATGTCAGCTTAAAATACACAAAGACTTGTGACGTTATCATCAATCTTCTTATACGCTGGAGAAAGATGATAGAGACAGCTATAAATGTAATTCTAAAAGATGCAAAAAAGAGAAAAAAGATTTCTTCTATACCGACAAATCCAATCGGCCAGATAGAAACTGCAAGAAAAATTTTCAGGAAAGATCAGAACTTCCAGGAAGTCATGGATATGTATGAAATGTTCAGGAAAATAGAGGAATTAAGAAAAGAGCGCATTGGCGAGTTCAGGAAAAATGTAACCTTGAAAGTTTTTTATCTTGGAGAAGAAATAAGCATCAATCTTGACAAGCTCAAGCTTTATGCAGAAAAGCTAGAAAAATTCATAACAACAATCAAGCAATTTCATTCATCATAAATCATTTTGAAGACTTCTATATCCTAAAATATAAGACTTTTTAAGCTAAAAAATCTATTTACATTAAACAAAAATGTCAAGAATCATTGTTATAACATCTGGAAAAGGAGGAGTTGGGAAAACAACAACAGCCATAAATCTTGCAGCCGCAATGAAGTATTTTGGCGAAGATGTTTTGATAATTGATGGAAATCTCTCAACACCTAATGTTGGTCTGCATTTAAATTCTCCAGAAGTTCCTATAAATCTTAATCATGTTCTTAACGGAAAAGCAGAGCCTTTTGAGGCTGTTTACGAGCATGAATCAGGAATAAAAATCATGCCTTCTTCCCTTTCATTAAAAGAGCTCAAAAGAACAAGACCTGAAAGACTCAAGGATTTCAGGAATCAGTTCAAAAAATTATCAAGAAAAATAATTGTTGATAGTTCTGCAGGACTTGGACATGAGGCAATCTCTGCCATTGAAGCAGCTGATGAAGTTATTGTTGTAACAAATCCAGAAATGCCTGCAATAACAGATGCATTGAAGACAGTAAAACTTGCAGAACAGATGAGAAAGCCAGTTCTTGGTGTGATTGTAACAAGAGTAAAAAAGAATGACATTGAGCTCGAGCCAGAAGTTGTAAAGGAAATGCTCGAAGTTCCTATTCTTGGAATGGTTCCTGAGGATTTAGCTGTGCAAAAATCAATAAAAAACAAATCGCCTGTTGTTCATTCACATCCAAAAAGCAATGCCTCTCGCGCGTACAAGGAAATAGCTGCAAAAATTCTGAATGTTCCATATGACTCAAAAAAAGACCAAGATAATGTTGCTGTAAGATTCTACAAATGGCTTGGTTTTTAATAAATTAAAATGGCTGAAGAAAAAGAAACAATAAAATTCTCTGACTGGCAAAAGCTTGACATTCGTGTTGGAAAAATTCTGAAAGCAGAAGAAGTTGAAGGAGCTGACAAGCTTTACAAATTATCAATTGACCTTGGAAAAGAATTAGGAAAAAGAACTCTTGTTGCTGGAATAAAACAACATTATGCCAAAGAAGAGCTTAAAGGAAAATCAATAATTGTATTCACAAACCTTGAGCCAAGAAAAATAAAAGGAATTGAAAGCCAAGGTATGGTTCTTGCGGCTGTTAGCGGAGATGAAAAAGATGTTTTCTTGCTGCAGCCAGAAAAAAAGATAGAAGAAGGAAGCAAAGTTAGGTAAATAAATAATAATTCCAAATTTTTCTGCTACAATTTTTTTACTTTAGTAGCAATAATTGTTATTTAAGTCATAACCCCATGAAGCGGAATATGTATTCCATCCACTAGGACAAAGGACACCATAACCACCTAGAAATCTACAAACTTGGTTGTTGGTTCCATATCCAGTATCTGATACTAAAGTGCCACCTGCATTAGTACAATCTGCTGAACCATGGACATAATCATATAATGGATTAATAAGACCAGGTTCTACAACAGGTGGTGTAGAATAAAGCACTTTTACATCACAAATTAAAGAACCTGGACCTCCTTGATTATATAAATAGCCGGCTACAGTTAAGTTTTGACCAGGAGGGATATAAGTTAAGCCCATAGCTTTGTTATAAGCATGAGTATTTCCATTAGGACACTGAGAATTGGCACCGTTATCATAAGTATCAGATATCTGCTCAAACATCCAAACATTATTATCAAGAGTGCCTGCACCACTCTTACAATAAGGCTGTGGAACTACAGGTATTGCCAAAGAAGAATCTAAATTTGGAATTGGATATTCCATACCATGAGCGTTTACAGCTGCGAAATAACCAGGAACACCGACTTCACAATAACCATTATCATCAACTGAACCATTAATAGCGATGCCGAGAACAGCCCTATTTGGATCCAAAGTTATATAATGATTACTTATTGGTATAACTGAATTTTGTATATTAGTACTCACATTAATTATATTGCCTAAATCAGTCCAGCTGTATGGCATAAATGATGATCCATCATTTCCCCAGTAAATAGGAGTACTGTAATAATCCGGGCGAGCAGCAACATAGGAAGTTTGGATTCCTCCAGAGGATTGAGTAGATGTCTGTAATTGAACACCATTAAGAGTAATATATTGCGCACTAAGAGTACCTGTAGTAATCCTTGGGGCGCTTAAATCAAAATTTGGGTCTGGTAGGGTATTAACACCAACAGTTCCTGGTCCTTGGTGCCATATACCGCCACTAGTAGTTATCCATTGAGAACTTGTTCCTCCTCCATTTGCACAAACCCATGTTCCTCCACTAAATTGTAAAAATTGTCCGTCTGCACATCCTGCAGGGGGCGCAACATCTGTAATCAAGTGTCCAGGATTTGGTGCTGTTCCAGGGGTTAATGAATAAACTCCTACTGCCAAAAAAAGAATTATTCCTAAGGTTATGAATGTATAAAGAGTCCTGTTAGAAATATTGAACTTTTGCTTTTTTCTCTTCACCATCTTTTATAATACCTACAAGTTACTAATGAAAAAAGGATTTAAATATATTATGGTATTTTTCTTGTTCTCTAAATCTTCTTGAACAAAATATCAGCTTTCTCGACTTTCTTTATGTCTAATGGTTTTTTTACGTTTTCCCAGCTAATTTCAAATCCAAGGTTCTTTGCAATCTTCTTGCTTGTCTCTGGAATAAAAGGCCAGAGAAGGATTGCAATTGCCTTTATGCTGTCAAGAACCTCATAAAGTTGCTTCTTGTTTTTCGTTTCCCAGAGTTTTTCATTTTGCACATATTCATTACAAATGTCAATGAAAGCGAAAATTTCATTCAACGCTTTGTCAAAACCAAAATTTTCAATTTGTTTTTCAATTTCCTTCAGATTTAATTTTTTTAGTAATTTGTTCTCTGTTTTTTTAACTCCATATTTCTCTGCAAGTGAAGTCACACGCGAAACTAAATTTCCAAGCTTGTTTGCAAGTTCGTTGTTGTGTCTTTCTTTCAAAACTTCTTCTGAAAAATCCCCGTCTTCTCCAAATACAAAATTCCTCAAAACATAATATCTTATTGAATCAGAGCCATATTTGTCAACAAGGTAATTAGGAGAGATGACATTTCCAAGGCTCTTGCTTATTTTTTGCCCGTTAAATGTCAAAAAGCCATGAATAAATACTGTTTTTGGAGTTTCATATCCTGCAGCAAGAAGCATTGCAGGCCAGATGACAGCATGAAACCATCCATTGTCTTTTCCTAACAAATGAACATCTGCTGGCCAGAATTCCTGATTTTTTCCAGCACCGCTTAAATAATTGAGAAGAGCATCAAACCAGACATATACAACATGTTTTTTGTCAAGCGGAAAAGGAACTCCCCAAGAAAAATTTGTTCTTGTAATGCTCAAATCCTGCAAGCCTTCCTTAACTCTGTTTATTATTTCATTTCTTCTTTCTTTTGGAAGAACAAATTTTTCATCCTTGTACAATTTCAAAAGTTGTTTTTGATATTTGCTTAGCTTGAAAAAATATGTTTCTTCTTTAACAAATTCAAGTTTTTTTCCAGGATGCAAAGGGCAGCAGCCATTAACAAGGTCTTTCTCTGTGTAAAATCTCTCACAACCAATACAATATAACCCAGAGTAACTTCCTTTGTAAATATCTTTTTCTATTTTTTTTATGAAATCCTGAACAAATTTTTCATGGTCTTTGTCAGTTGTCCTAATAAATCTGTCAAAATTAATGTCAAGTTTTTTCCACGCTTCTTCAAACTTCCTAGCCATTTTATTTACAAATTCTTTCTCAGAAAGATGGGCTTCTTTTGCACTTCTTGATATTTTCTGCCCATGCTCATCTGTTCCTGTCAGAAAGAAGACTTTTTTGCCCTGTAATTTATTCCAGCGGGCAAGAGCATCTGCTACAATTTTTTGGTACGCATGACCAATATGCGGCTCTGCATTGACATAATCAATAGCAGTTGTAACATAAAACTTATTTTTTATTGCCATTTTGTTAGAAGAAGAAAAGAATATAAAAAGTTAACCTTATCAAAATTAGGTATGCTGCTTAGGCACCAGTAGTTTACCGGTAGAATGAAACCTTCCCAAGGTTTAGATCCGGGTTCAATTCCCGGCTGGTGCATGTTTCAATATATACTTGATTTCCACGAAAATTATTTAAACGAAAGCAATTTTAATACATCCATGTTCAGCAAAAAAAAATGCAAAAGATGCGGAGAAAAAGTCAAAGATGACTTCAATTATTGTCCATACTGCAATGCTCCATTGAAAGATGTATTTGACAATGAAGACTGGGGAATGCTTGGAAGAAATGATTTAGAACCAGACAATAACATAAAAATGCCATTTGGCCTAAATGCATTGTTCAATTCTCTTTTAAAGGATTTAAACAACCAGATGCAGCAAGGCATACAGAATAATCAAAATCAACAGCAGAACAATAATTCAAAAGGAAAAATAACAAAAAAACAAGGTGGAATAAGCATTTCAATAAGCACATCTGGGGATAAGCCTCCTGAAATAAAAGTAAGGAGTTTTGGGAACAATCCAGGAATTCAAGAAGAGCAAAATGTGGAGAATGTTCAAAAAAAAGTTAAGCTTCCTGTATCTGATTCAAAAAAATTCTCTGGACTCCCAAAAAAAGAGCCTTTGACAAACATAAGAAGGCTTTCAAACAAAGTTGTCTATGAAATAAAGCTTCCTGGTGTGAAAAACGTGAGCGATTTATCTATAGTTCAGCTTGAAAGTAGCATTGAAATAAAAGCTCTTGCAGGAAAAAAGGTTTTTTACAAAATAATTCCAATAAATCTTCCAATAAACAGTTACAATCTTTCTAACGGAGTCCTTACTCTTGAATTGGATTCAGCTGAATAAAGCAAAGTAAGAAAACTTATAAATATGCATTTTACTGGTTAGTTAAATGAGGCTGTAGCTCAGCCTGGCTAGAGCACGGCTCTGATAAGGCCGGGGTCCAAGGTTCAAATCCTTGCAGCCTCATTTCCTATTTTTCTCTTTTCTCTCTTTTCAATAATTTTAAAAACCAACTTTTTCTTGATAAATCATGGCTAATACAAAAGAAGTAAAAGAAAAAAAGTCAAAGGAATCAAAATCAAGTTTAGCTGAAAAATCTGTTTCCTACAAAGGAATGTATAGTTACATAAAACAAGCTTGGAAAAAACCTGATAAAAAAATCTTGAGAGAAAGAATGATACAATGGAGAAGCTCTCCTGTTTTTACAAGAGTGGAAAAACCATTAAGGCTTGACAAGGCAAGAGCTCTTGGATACAAGGCAAAAAAAGGATTTGTTGTCATTCGTGTAAGGCTTATGCGTGGAGGACACAGAAGGTCAAGACCTAACAAAGGAAGAAGGGGAAAAAGACTTCACACAAGAAAAAATCTTATGATGAACTATCAATGGATTGCAGAACAAAGAGCTGCAAAAAAATTCACAAATCTTGAAGTCCTTAATTCTTATCAAATTGGGAAAGATGGAGTACATTATTTTTATGAAGTAATTCTCGTTGATCCTGAAAGACCTGAGATAAAAAACGACAAAACAATTTCATGGATTGCAAGACCTGAAAACAAAGGAAGGGTTTTCCATGGATTAACAAGTTCTGCAAGGAAATCTCGCGGATTTAGATAAACAGGCTTAAAAATTACAATATCTTTAATTATTAATGTTATACTCAAAGCTGGCAGAGTTCTATAATAAAGCAGGAAACACTACAAAAAGGCTTGAAAAAATAGAAATACTTTCGCATTTTTTAAAAGAAATTCCTGAAAAAAGCAAGGACATTATTTATCTTCTTCTTGGAGACATTTATCCTGAATATGATGAAAGAAGAATTGGAATAAGCAGTCAGCTTGCAATAAAGGCAATTTCAAAAGCAACAGGAACACAAGAGATCAAGGTTTTGCATGAGTGGAAAGAAATTGGAGACTTAGGAAAAGTTTCCGAAAAACTTACAGAAAAAAAGAAGCAGTCAACTCTCCAGAAGCACATTCTCACAACAGAAAAAGTTTTGGACAACCTAAGAAAACTTCCAGGATTGGAAGGAAAAGGAACTGTTGATAAAAAACTTTCATTAATTGTTGAACTTCTCACATCTGCATCGCCGATTGAAGCATTGTATCTTGTAAGAACTCTTATAGGTGATTTAAGGATTGGTGTAAAGGAAAGCACAATCAGAGATTCAATGGCTGTTGCATTTTTCGATGACAAGAAGGAAGCAGTAAAAAAACTTCAGGATGCAATAGACAAGACAAATGATATTGCATCTGTATTTGAAATAATAAAAACAGGAAAAATGAAGCAGCTTTCAGATCTTGAGCTTCAAGTTGGCAAGCCAATAAAAGTCATGCTCGCACAAAAGGCAGCAAGCATAAAAGATGGCCTTGAAAAAGTAGGTAAGCCATGCGCAATCGAATACAAATATGACGGTTTCCGCCTTGAAATTCACAAAAATAAAAACCAGATTATTCTTTTCACACGTCGGTTGGAAAATGTCACAAAGCAGTTTCCAGAAGTTATTGACTATGTAAAAAAATATGTCAAAGGTGATTCTTTTATTATTGATTCAGAAGCAGTTGGATTTGACAGGAAAACAAAAGAATACAAGCCATTCCAAGAAATCAGCCAGAGAATAAGAAGAAAATATGACATAGAAAAATTGCAGGAAGAGCTTCCTGTTGAAGTAAATGTTTTCGATATAATTTATTACAACGGAAAATCAATGTTGAACGAGCCTTTTCAAAAAAGAACAGAGCTTTTAAGAAAAATTATCAAAAACCAGCCTTACAAAATAATCCATGCAAAGCAAATAATCACGAGCGATGAAAAAGAAGCTGAAAAATTCTACAAAAAAGCGCTCCAAGATAATCAGGAAGGTGTAATGTTCAAAAATCTTGAAGCTGTTTACCAGCCAGGAAGCAGAGTTGGCAACATGCTAAAGATGAAACCAGAAGAGCGTGACCTTGATCTTGTGATTACAGGCGGAGAGTATGGAACAGGAAAACGTTCTGGCTGGCTTTCAAGTTATATTCTTTCATGCAAAGATGAATCAACTGGAAAATTCCTTGAAATAGGAAAGGTTGGAACAGGAATAAAAGAAAAAGCAACAGAAGAAAGCACTCCTGATATTTCATTCAATGAGCTGACAGAAAAGCTAAGGCCTTATTTCCTTGAAGAGCATGGAAAAACAGTCAAAATAAAACCAAAGATTGTCGTGTCTGTCACATATCAGGAAATCCAGCATTCTCCAAATTATAATTCAGGTTTTGCCCTCAGATTTCCAAGATTTACTGCACTCAGGCCAGACAAATCTCCTGATGATGCTTCAACCTTGAAAGAAATCAAGAAAGATTTTGAAGGCCAAAAAAGAAATTTTAGATATGGCTGATTAATTATTAATGTACACTCCACATCTTCTAAAAATTTCTGTATGTCTTGACTCTTGCAATAAATTATGAAACATTTCATGCTTAGCAACTTTTTGCGCTAAAGAGTATTCTTCAGGGCTTGGAATTGGAACTAACCTTAATCTTCTTGCAATTCTATCAGAGAAGTAGATTTTATTTGGAGGAAACCATAACCCATCACATTTTTTTGATTTGTAACGTTTACAGGGAATATCTCCAAAAACATGAAAAAATCTTATGCTATTAAAATCCCCAGTTTTATGTGCACATTCTTCGACTTCCTGCCACCATGTTTCAAAAATAGGTCTAGGAGAATAAGGCTCTTTTTTCATTGAATCAAGTTCCGCTATATCATCAAGAGTAACTCCAGGATCTAAAGCAGATGGTGTATATGGTGCCGCGGTTACTGCTGGTCCAGAATACTGCCTCTGAATTGGACAACTAGCAACTAATCCAGAAAGCAAAACAGGAAATAATTTTCTTAGTTTCATACAAGGAAGTAAAATAAAGTCTTAATAAAAATTTGTATACTTTTCCTCAAGCCATTTATAAACCTTTATAAAGCCCCTCTTCTGTATTTATAAAGCAAATCTTTTCAAAAATGGTAAGCACTTACAAAATACAGAATATTGTTGCTACAACTTCTCTTGAAAAACCTATTCCTTTGACAAAACTCGCAAGAACGCAGCCAAATACAGAATACAATCCAGAAACATTTCCAGGTCTTGTTCTACGTGTCAAAGAGCCAAAATCAGCTGTTCTTGTGTTTTCTTCAGGAAATTTGGTTTGCACAGGTACAAAATCAATTGCACAAGTCAAAAAGGTAATACAAGCAGTCATAAGGCAGTTAAGAAAAATAAATGTCAATATAACAACAAAGCCAAAGATAACTGTCCAGAATATTGTTGCTTCAGGAACGATAAATCTCAAGCTTAACCTTAATTTCCTTGCTATTGAGATGGAAAACACAGAATATGAACCAGAGCAGTTTCCAGGCCTTGTTTACAAGCTTATAGAACCAAATGCAACATTCCTTTTGTTCAGCAATGGGAAGCTTGTATGCACAGGAACAAAGAACAAGCAGCAGCTTGAATTCTCAATGGCCCAATTGCTGAAAAATGTCAAGGCAATCCTAAAAAATTACGAAAAGTAAGATTCTGATTTTCACTACTGGAAAAATTAACTAACTCTTCTAAAACTATCCAATAGTTTACAATAAAGTATAAAAAGAAAACACTGGTTGCATAAATTACGGAGAAAAGAGAAAAATGGATGCCACAGAGACGCAAAAATCAAAAAACGAGGAATTGATGATTGAAGCAAAAAGCTTCTTTGATTCCTACAAAAAAGAGCTTGGTGAGTCAATAAGGAAAGGAAAAAATCCTTTATCAAAAGTAAATACCATTTATCTTGACTTCATGAAGCTTCTTGAATACTCTAACAAACTTGTAGACGAAATAATTGCTAATCCAGAGGAAAATTTAAGGATTCTTGAATTGGCAATTGAAGAAAAAGGGCTTATTGCAAATGTTCGTGTACGTTTGGTTAATGTTCCAAAAAGCAGTGAGATAAAAATCAGGGATCTAAGGTCAAGAAATCTGAATGAAATGCTTGTTGTTGAAGGCATTGTAAGGCAAGCTTCAGATGTTCGTCCTCAGGTTGTTAATGCAAAATTCGAATGCCCTAGCTGCGGAACAGTTCTTTCTGTTTTGCAAATAGAAAGAAAATTTCATGAACCTTCAAGATGTTCATGCGGACGCAGAGGCGGTTTCAAACTCATCAGCAAAGAAATGGTTGACACTCAGAGACTCGTTGTTGAAGAATCCCCCGAAGCTTTGACAGGCGGAGAGCAGCCAAAAAGAATCAACATCTTCCTTAAAGAAGATCTTGTTGAGCCAAATATGGAAGAAAAAACAACTCCGGGAAGCAGGATAAAAGTAATTGGTATTTTGAAAGAAGTTCCTGTTCCCCTTCAGTCAGGCGGGCTTTCAACCCGTTTTGAATTAGCTCTTGAAGCAAATAACATAATTCCTATGGAAGAAACTTTTGAAGAATTGGACATAAATGAAGAAGATGAAAAACAAATTATGGAACTTTCTCAAGACCCAAGACTTTTTGAAAAACTTACAAAAAGCATTATACCAAGTGTCTGGGGATATGATGAAATAAAACGTTGCTTAATTCTCCAATTGTTCGGTGGTGTTGTAAAAATTCATGCAGATGGCCAAAGAAGTAGGGGAGATATTCACATTCTTTTGATTGGTGATCCTGGTGTTGCAAAATCAGCAACTCTTGGATTTATGTCAAGAATTGCGCCAAAAGGAAGATATGTTGTTGGAAAAAGTGCAAGCGGGGCAGGACTTACAGCAACAGTTGTTCGTGATGAATATCTTCGTGGCTGGTCTTTAGAAGCAGGTTCAATGGTTCTTTCAAATAAAGGATTAATTTGCATTGATGAACTTGAAAAAATGGATCCTGGAGACAGAAGTGCAATGCATGAAGCAATGGAACAGCAAACAGTTACAATCAGCAAAGCAAATGTTCACGCTACTTTGCGAGCAGAAACAAGTGTTCTTGCAGCTGCAAATCCAAAGTTCGGAAGATTTGACCCTTTCCAGTCAATTGCACAGCAAATTGACCTTCCTCCTACATTAATCAACAGATTCGATGTTATCTTTCCTCTTAGAGATCTTCCTAACAAAGAAAAAGATGAACTTATTGCAATTCATGTTCTCCACGAGCACCAAAATCTTGGGGAAGAAATGGTAATTTCAAAAGAGCTTCTAAGAAAATATGTTGCTTATGCAAAGCAAAGAGTAAAGCCAATGCTCACAGATGATGCTGTGGATGAAATAAAAAAATTCTATGTTGAATTGAGAAACACACCTGTTTCTTCAGAAGGTGCTGTGCGTCCAATCCCTATTTCAGCAAGGCAGTTGCAGGCATTGATAAGAATGTCAGAAGCTTCTGCAAAAATGCGCCTCTCTGAAACGGTTGATAAAGATGATGCAATAAGAGCAATAGATATCCTGAAATATTATCTTATGCAGGTTGGTTATGATTATGAATCAAAGACATTTGATATTGACAGGGGAACAGGAGGAATGGCTGCTTCCCAGAGAAACAAAGTTTTCACAGTAAGAGATGTAATAACACAGCTTGAAAGTAGGCTTGGAAAAATGATACCAATAGAAGAAATTGAAAAAGAACTTGAAGGCAAGCTCACAAAGGACGAAATAGAAGAAGCAATAACAAAGCTTGACATAAGCGGTGTTGTCTTCCGCCCAAGAAGAGGCTATGTAGGAAGAACTTAAAAACAAACATTAAATAAAAACAAAATGGCAGAACAACAATTCAAAAGAAATACTGCATACAAATTCAGAGTTGGCGATATTTTAATTGGAAAGCCAATTATGAATACTGGCACAGGTTCTCAAGGACAGGAAAGATTTGCATTTCTTGAATTAGGGGACAAAAAAATTGTCCGTGTGAATGTAATAGGGAATGTTGTTGACAAATATGAAAATCTTGGGGACACAAAATATGTTTCTTTCACAGTTGATGATGGTTCTGGCCAGATAAGAGTTAAGATTTTTGGTGATGATACAGAAAGATACAAAGATTTTGTCCAGGGTCAAACAGTTGTTATAGTTGGTGTTCTTCGTTACTGGAATAATGAACTTTATATTTCTCCTGAAATAATCAAGGAAACAAGTCCAAAATATCTTTTGATAAGAAAGCTTGAGACAGAAAAAGACAAAGCTGTCTCGCAGAGCCAGAGTCCAATGGGAAAAGAACAGATAGTTGCAATAAGCGACCAAATTCTTAATATGATAAAGGAATCAGAGCCAGAAGGCGGAATTGAAACAGAGAAAATAATCCTAAAACTTCAGCAGTTTTCTCCAACAATAATTAACAAGGAAATCCAGAGGCTTCTTGAAGAAGGAATTGTTTTCGAGCCTCGTCCCGGAAAGATAAGATACTTGGGATAGATATTTTTAACAACACATATTCTTAAAAAAAGAAAATACAAGATTTTATTATGAGAGAAAGCTATTTCAGATTACAATCAGGGGAAAATAAAAAGCAATATGGGGTTATATTAAGAGAAAAAGCAGGAGAACTAGAAGAATTAACCGGATTTATAGAACTTAAGAGAGTTGGAAGAACTTCAATAGGTACACATTATGAAGCAGACCTTAATACAAATGGACATGGAGAGCCAATGTATGCTGGAGGAAAACATGAACAAGAAATTGTCGGGTTAACATTAACAACAAAATCTCAGGTAGAAATTCATAAGCAGCCAAAAAAACCTGTAACAGTGAGTAGAATTGGAATGTCAGAAGCTACTAAAATTCTAGAAGATATTGAGTATTTAAGAAATGTTGAGGCATGGCTTTAGTAAAATTTTTATCTTCTTCTCTTTTTTTTAATTTGCTGTTCCAGAAATAAGCAAACCAAATTAAAATAACAAGTCCTATAAATGAAAGCAAAAATCTAAGCCAGTTGTGTGTGTAAGGCCAGTATGCTCCGCTTCCATAAATTAATGTTCCAACTCCTCCACCCATAAGTCCTGCTCCAACAGCTTCAAGACCAAAAAAGAAAGCTCCAGCAGAAATTATAACAATTCCAAGTGGAAGTGCGATGAAGAAAACTTTTTCAGCTCTTGCTTTGGATACATTGTCATATTGCTGGTTACAATAATATGTCAAATCACAGTAACCGCTTGACTGGTTGTCTATTTTTGGCCCGTTAATGTAATTCCACATCCCTCCCTGTGCAACACAAGTTACATTATCACTGATTGGATTGTTGTAATTTACATTTCCGCAGAAATCATTGTAATTTACAGATGGAAAAAAAGTGTTTATTGCATAATATGTCACAAAAATTGTAAGAACAATTATTGCAATACCAAGAACAATATTTTTTATGTTCATGAAACCAGAAAGGTTAAAAGATTTATAAAGTCTTTCTCTGACGATATATTATGGAAACTTATGAAAAATTGCTTGACGAAGCATATGGAAAAATAAAGAAAGCAGAAACAAACGGAGAAAGATTTGAAATACCAAAAGCAGAAGGACATTTTGAAGGAAAAAAGACAGTCATAACAAACTTTTCACAAATTGCCTCAATTTTCAGGCGTTCTCCAGAACATTTGCAAAAATTTCTGCTTAAAGAACTAGCAGCAGCAGGGCAAAAAGACGGAGATCGTTTAGTTCTTAACATAAAAGTTCCAAGCTCAAAGATAAATCAAAAAATAGAGGAATATGCAAAAGAATTTGTTATCTGTAAGGAATGCGGAAAGCCAGATACAGAACTTTTCAGGGAAGACAGAATTACATTTATCAAGTGCCAAGCATGCGGAGCAAAGCACAGTGTGCGAAGCAAAATTTAATTTTTCTCAAAATTATCAATAACAATCTTTAAAAATCAAATTTTCCTAAGGATTTTAGGAGGAAAAAATGGTACAAGGATATTGTGTTAAATGCAAAGTAAAAGGCAGAGAGATGAAAAATCCACAGATAAAAATGACAGCTAGGGGTGGATATATGGCACAGGGAACTTGCGTTGTATGCGGAACAAAGATGAGCGCAATGATGTCCAAAGATAATGCAGAGAAAGCCATGAAGCAGGGTGCCAAGAAAGCTTTTTAATTTTGTATTTTAATAAAATTATTTTGCAGTAATAAATAGGATTACATTAAAAATGGTATATCTTAATGTAATAAAGTCATACAGAGACGTTGTCGCTGTATGTGATTCTTCTATTCTAGGGAAAAAATTTGAGCAAGGAAAGTTCCAGCTTGACGTAAAGGAATCTTTTTACAAAGGCAAGGAAGTTTCTGCTGAGCATGCAGAAAGAATTATGAAAGACCTTGCAAAAGAGGATGCGACATTCAACATTGCAGGCCAGGAATCAGTTGACGCAGCAATCAAGGCAGGAATAATCACAAAGGAAAATGTTGGAAAGATTCAGGGAATCCCTTATGCGTTAGTTCTTCTGTAAATATAAAAGAAGTTTACATTAATTTTATAAACGAATTCCGTTTAGGATTGACATGAAAAGTAACAATAATCAAGCAAATCCGGAAGAAGTTGTAACAAGAGTTCGTCTTCCCCATGGAAAAGAAGAAGTAATTGGAGTTATAGAACAAAGACTGGGGGGAAACAAGATGCTTGTCAACTGCCTTGATGGAAAAACAAGAAACTGCAGAGTTCCAGGCAGATTGAAAAGAGAACTTTGGCTTCGCCCTGGTGATGTCGTGATAATCGAGCTTTGGGAGCTTGACAAAGAAAAAGGTGATGTAATATTCAAATATCGTCCTAATCAGGTAGAATGGTTAAAAAATAACGGCTATCTAAAAAAAGATACGCTTGAATTCTAATGGAAAATTTATTTTGTGACAAAGTGCAAAGAATTTCGAAAAACAGAAAAAAGCTTGAAAAAAGCCTTAACCTTAAAATAGATATCAAAGGGAATGAAGTTATTTTTGATGGCGAAGCAGAAGATGAATATATTGGAGAAAAAGTAATTGAATCTTTGGATTTTGGCTTTCCTTTTTCAGTTGCTCTTCTTGTAAAGTCAGAGGATTTGATGCTTGAAATATTAAAAATAAAGGATTACTCAAAAAGAAGAGACCTTGAGGTTGTCAGGGCAAGAATTATTGGAAAAGGTGGGAAAACATTGCGTGCTCTTCATGAACTTACAAAATGCTATTTTGAAATCAAAGGGAATGATGTCGGAATAATAGGAGAGCCAGAATACATAAAAAATGCAACAGAAGCGCTTATTTTTCTTATTCAAGGTTCAAAGCATTCAAATGTTTACACTTTTCTTGAAAGGCACCAGGTAAAACCTATTCTTGACCTCGGCTTGAAACCATTAAAAAAACTAAAAAGAAAAAAGAAATAAGCTTTAAATACAGTTATCTTTTCTTAAATTCATGCCCCGGTAGCTCAGCCCGGTTAGAGCACATGGCTGTTAACCATGGGGTCGCAGGTTCAAATCCTGCCTGGGGCGCTTACTTTTTAAAATAGATTTCTCAAATATAATTATGAAAAAACAAAAAGTATTAATGGCAATGTCAGGCGGAGTTGATTCCAGCGTTGCAGCTCTTATTCTAAAAAAACAGGGCTACGAAGTAATTGGAGCTTTCATGAAAAATTGGAGCGACACAAAAAATATTCTTGGTGAATGTTCCTGGAAAGATGACAGAAAAGAAGCAATGAAAATCGCAACAAAACTAAATATTCCTCTAATAACACTTGATTTTGAAAAAGAATACAGGAAATCTGTGATTTCACCAATGTTTAATATGTATCAAAAAGGGATTACTCCTAATCCAGATATAGATTGCAATCAGAAAGTAAAGTTTCCTCTTCTTTGGCAAGCTGCAAAAAAGATGGGTTCAGATTTAGTTGCAACAGGACATTATGCAAGAATAAAAAATAATGAAATGTTAAGGGCAAAAGATGAATCAAAAGACCAGTCATACTTCCTCTATAGGCTTTCTCCAGAAGATTTATCACATACTTTATTTCCTATTGGCAATTACACTAAAAAACAAGTAAGAGAAATAGCAAAAAAGAATAAATTTTCAAATTTTAACAGAAAATCCACAGTTGGTATTTGTTTTGTTGGCAAAATAAATCTAAAAAAGTTCCTTCAACAAAAAATCAAGCCAAAAAAAGGAAAAATTCTTAATCCAGAAGGAAAAATAATCGGAGAGCATGATGGAATTTATTATTACACAATTGGCCAGAGAATTGGTCCAAGATTTGGAATAGAAATAGATAAGGGAAATGAGAAACAGGTTAAACGATGGTATGTTGCTAAGAAAATTCCTAAAACAAATACAATAATTGCAGCGCCTGAAGGTAATAAGTTAAATTTCAGGAAAGAATTTTCAATGAAAAATATTCATTGGATAAATAAAAAGCCAAAAAACAATGCAAAAGTTTTAACAAGAATACGTCAAGTAGGTGAGTTATTGCATTCAATTTTAAAATATTCTCATGGAAAATACAAAATCATTCTTAACAAGCCAATAACAGGTGTTTCAAGCGGGCAGGCAGCTGTTCTTTATCAAGGAACAAAGGTTCTTGGCGGTGGTGTGATAAACTTTAATTAATTTTATAAACTTCTTACTACTCTTATTAAAATGGACATTGAAAAGGCATTGAAGGAAAGACACAGCGTTCATAAGTTCAAATCAAAAAAGCCAGACTGGAGGAATATCATTGAAAGCATTGATGCTGCAAGATACGCACCAATGGCTGGCGGCAATTACACTGTAAAATTCATTCTTGTTGATAATTCAGAGATAATAAAAAAAATTGCGCTTGAGTGCCAACAGGATTTCGTGGGAACTGTACATTATATTGTTGTTGTATGCTCAAAACCCGGAAGAACAATAAATTCTTACGGAAAACAAGGAGAAGTTTATGCAAGGCAGCAGGCGGGAGCTGCAATTGAAAATTTCCTTCTTTCAATAGAAAATCACGGCTTGGCAACTTGCTGGGTTGGTTATTTTGTTGAAAGAAACATAAAAGATATTCTTGAAATCCCTGAAGATGTTAACATTGAGGCTGTTTTTCCAATAGGATTTGAGCTTGAAAAAAAGCACACAAGAAAATCAAAGATAGATTTGGATAGTATTCTATATTTCAATTCTTACAAGCAGAAAAGAATGTCAATCCAGAAAAATTAGAAAATTATTCTTTAAAAAAATAATAAAAAAAGAAAAAGAGTGCGAAAAAAATCGCACTCAATTTTAAAAATTAAAATTTAAATGGAGTTTTATCTCCAAACCTCAATTCCCAGGTCAGACATTTCACGTGAAGGTGCCACGTTTTCTTCTATTGGCTTACCCAAAACGTATGGACTCTTGACTCCTGTCATAATTGTAATGACACGGACTTTACCGCTGAATTCCTTACTGATTCTTGCCCCAATAATAACATTAGCTTCAGGACTAAGATTTTCAGAAACAGTTCTTCCGATAACGTCGAATTCTTCAAGTTTCAAGTCAGGTCCACAGGTAATGTGTATCAATGCACCAGTAGCGCCCTTATAATCCACGTCAAGTAGAGGATGTGTAAGTGCTTGCCTGACAGATTGACTAACACGCTCTGAGGAATCGTCTTCTCCAATACCTATAACTGCTACACCGCCGCCCTTCATAATTGCAGAAACATCTGCATAATCAAGGTTGATTAAACTTGGCAGTGTAATTGTCTCAACAATACCCTTAATCATTGTGGATACAAGCTCGTTAGCAACTGCGAAAGCATGCTCTATTGGAAGCTGCCCTGCAATATCAACAAGTCTGTTGTTGTCAAGAACAATACAGGTATCTGTGACTTCTCTAAGTTCCTGAAGGCCCCATTCTGCTTTCTCAACTCTAGCTTTTTCAGCTTCGAAAGGCATTGTAACAACACCAATAACAACAGCTCCTGTTTCTTTAGAAAGCTGTGCAATAACTGGTGCAGCTCCTGTTCCTGTTCCTCCGCCCATTCCAGCTAGAACAAAGCACATATCTGCTCCAGCAGCTGCCTTTTTCAAGTCAAC
This sequence comes from Candidatus Pacearchaeota archaeon, assembly GCA_049511795.1. Taxonomy (GTDB): domain Archaea; phylum Nanobdellota; class Nanobdellia; order Pacearchaeales; family GW2011-AR1; genus ASMP01. Next base: position 79,788 of record JBEKXS010000002.1, read on the forward strand.
AACAGCTTCTTTTGCAGCTTCTCTTCCAACTTTAGGTTTTCCGCCAGCTCCAAGTCCTCTTGTTAATTCCTTACCAAGAAGAAGCTTTTCATCAGCTTTTGAAACGCTCAAGTGAAGAGCATCTGTGTTTGCAGCGTAAACGGTTGCGCCTTCAATTCCCTTATTGTAAAGCCATGTAACTGCATTGCAGCCCATTCCACCAACACCGAAAACCTTAATGTTAGCTTTTCCAGCTTTAAGGTCTGTAAAGTCAATGCTGTGGGTGTCTGCGTTTTGAATTGCCTCTTTTGCAAAATCTAATACCATCTTTTTTTGTTTTTTAACCTCCTTTCATCTGTATTTTTTTCCGTTGGATCTCAACCAGCGAAAAACTTTTTTTCGAAAAGTTTATATAGCTGACCTACTTCCAACTATCACCAAAGAAAAAGTTCACCCAATTTAATTTACTCAATCCCCCGAAAGAGTAAGTTAAATTTATAAGAAAGTGAACACCTGCTTCTTTAAAAATATTTTGTTTGTCCAAAATACTGTTTTGAATGAAAATTTTTCAGAAAAATTATAAAAAAATTTATTCTTTTTCCAATATCTCTGCATGAATTCCTTTCTCTTCGCACAATTCCTTGAATTCTTTTGCATCTTCTTCTGTACCAATCAGTCCGCCCCAATGCATTGGAATAGCCAAAGTTGGTTTTATTATGTCAGCAGCATTAGCAGCTTCTTCAGCAGTCATAACATATCTTCCACTTACAGGAAGCAAAGCAATAAACTCTTTTCCCTGCTGTTTATATCCTGTTAGTTTTTGCATTTCAGGAATTAAATCAGTATCGCCTGAATGATAAATTATTGCGTCATTCATTTTTATCACATAACCAACCCATGATTCATCTTTGGGATGAAATGTCTTGTCAATATTGTATGCAGGAACAGCAGATATTTTTATGTCATTAAGATCAATCTCCTGACCAGGCTCAATTATTTCTATTTTGAGAGGAATGCTTGATTTTGCAATAGTGCTTTGGCAGTCTGCAGGAGCAATTATTCTTGTTCCTTCCTGTGTTATTTTGTTCAAATCAGCGAAGCTGCAATGGTCATAATGACTGTGTGTTATGAGAATTATGTCTGCTTTTTCAAGTCCGTCTTTTATGTTGAATGGGTCAATGTAAACTATTTTTGAATTTTTCAATAAGAAAGAAGAATGTCCAAGCCATTTTAGCTCAATGCCATTTATCTTCATTTTATATCTCTTTTGTCTATAAGGAATTTAATGTTCGGTGCAACATTATATTTTTCTTGTTTTATTTCTTTAATATCCAACCATTTAATTTCTTTTATTGGTGCAATTGGCTTCATGTCTTTTTTATTCAAAAGTTTTGCCTCATAATGAATTAAAACAATAACCATTTCTTCAGATGTATTTGGGTTCTTGTATAAAATATTTGGATGCAATGGTTTTATTATTTCTATGTCAGCATTAGTTTCTTCTTTAGCTTCTCTTATGCAGGCTTCTTCAAGACTTTCTCCTTCTTCAACTGTTCCTCCAGGAATTTTATAAAAGTCATCCTTACTATCCTTAATTACAAGTAGTTTGCCATTTTCTATAATGACTGGTCCTGATGCAACAATAAATCTCATTAAAAAAGAAAAAGTTCAGGGTTTTTAATAATTGTGGATTTTAGTTTTACCTGATAAACTTAATTTTCTTTATTTTGCCCCTGTCAAGCTCAATTATTGTGCCTTTTCCTTCGTTAGCTTCGCCAGGGTTTATCACAATGGTTTTTCCAATCTTATCTCTTCCCCAAGATTCATGAACATGACCTCCAATAGATAGTATGGGTTGATATTTTTCAATAATCCTGCGGGCCATTTTTGAACCGTAATGCCGAATATTTTTCTTCTTCTTATTTTTTCTTCCATAGTGTCCTTTCATTGCAGTTTTAACTGCTTTTAAAGATAATTTGTCTAGTTTTGTGTTATATGCAACATTATGCGAAACAAAAATAACCTTTCTCTTCCTATTTTGTTTTCTGAATTTATTAAAAAGTTTTTCTAAAATTTTTTTATATTTTCTAAATGCTTTACTTTTAACATATCCTGGCATACTATGCCCACGCATTCCAATAAAAATGTAATCGCCAAATTCTAATGCCTTATAATCAAACCTATGAATATTCTTGTATTTAGAAAGTCTCTTTGCTAATTTGTTTTTTTTGTTATAATTAGGCATACTTTTTTCATATCTTTCTGTTTTGTCAATAATATCATCTCCACTTGGCCAGTCAATATTTCCCAAAACTGTGAAGACAGGTACTTTTACCTTGTTCAACTTTCTTAAAGCATTTTCAGCTCTTCTTAAGTCTTCAAGAATAAGTTTCTTATATCTTTTCTTGCCTATAAATTCCCAAAGTTCAACATCTTTTCCATAACAATATTTGAACCAGAGTTTTCTGTAAAAAAATGGGGGATAATCACCTATAGAAACAACAATGTCAATATTTTCATTGTCAATTATTTTGTAAAACTTGTTAGGAAACTTCCCATGGAAATCTCCAATAGCTAGAATTTTCATTTTAAAATTAAGGACTGTATCTTGTCATTGTCCTTGGGAAAGCGATTGCATCCTTTATTGTTTCCAAACCGCAAATCCAAGAAATAACTCGCTCAACACCCATACCGTAACCTCCATGGGGAACACTGCCATAACGACGCGTGTCAAAATAGAATTCGTATTTCTCTGGGTTCTCGCCTTGAGCCTTAAGATTTTCTTTTAATTTTTCAATTCTTTCCTCTCTTTGGCTTCCTCCAACAAGTTCCCCATATCCTTCAGGCGCAATAAGATCAAATCCAAGAACAGTTTCCTTCCCCTTCTTCGTTCCTTCTGCCTCTTTCATATAAAATGCCTTGACAACTTTTGGATAGTTTGTAACAAAAACAGGAGTGTCATAAATTTCAGAAAGTTTGTCTTCTTCAATTGTTCTCAAGTCTTTTCCCCAAGGAATATTTATTTTCTTTTTTTCTTTCAAAAGTTTCAGTGCTTCATCATATGTTATTCTTGGGAATTTTTTCTTTACAGTTGCTTCTAATTTCTTTGGATCCCGACCAATAATCTCTAACTCTGTTTTTCTTTCTTTCAAAACTTTTTCAACAATGCTTTTTATCAGTTCTTCTGCATCATTTTGCAAATAATCAAAGTTTTCCCATGCAACTTCCATTTCACCGTGCCAGTATTCTGTCAAATGCCTGCTTGTTTTGCTTTTTTCAGCCCTGAAGCTTGGCTGGATTGTAAATATTTTTTCCAAAGCAAAAATTCCTGCTTCTGCATGAAGCTGCCATGTCTGGCTTAAATAAAGAGGCTTTCCAAAATAATCAACCTTGAACAATGTTGAGCCACCTTCTGCTTGCATTCCAAGCAACGAAGGAGAATGATACTCATAAAATCCTTTTTTTCTCCAGTGCTCTCTCATTGTGCTTAAAACAGTATCTCTAATTTTCATTATAGAAGTCATTTTTCTGCTTCTCAGCCACAAATGTCTTCTATCTCCCAACAATTCTTCATTAAGGTCTTTATTTATTGGAAATTTGTCGCTCAAACCAATAATTTTTATTTTTTCTGCCTCGATTTCATATCCTGTTGGCGCTCTTTTGTCTTCTTTTATTGTTCCTTCAATTTCAACGCTTGCTTCTATCTGCAATTTGTCTATTTCATCCCATTGCTTCTTGAATTTGTCTTTTTTTAGTATGCATTGAATTGTTCCTGTAGAATCGCGAATAATAAGAAATTTGAATTCATTGCTTCCTCTTTCTCTTAAAATCCATCCGCGAATAGAAACATTTCCTTTTTTCTTTTTTTCAGCTTCTGAAATTGAAATAAATTCCATTTTAAGGTGTCAGTCTTCTCCTGTCTCTTGGGAACAATGTTCCTTCCCTGATGTTTTCCAAATTTAGCATTGCTTGTGTTAATCTTTCCAAACCAATGCTCCAGCCTGCATGTTGTGGAGCTCCGTATCTGAAGGCATCAATATACCATTTGAAATGCTCTGGATTCAATTTCTTTGCTTTCAATTGCTGAATCAAAGTTTCTGGAACATGAACTCTTTGTCCACCTGAAGAAATTTCCAAACCACCATAAAGAGCATCAAATCCTCCTGAAATTCCTTTATTTGGTTTCTTAGGCCAAATGTAAAATGGTTTTATGCTGCTTGGCCATTCATATGTGAAAATAATTGTGTCTGGAAATATTTCGCAGAGTTTTCTTTCAGCTTCTGGCTCAAAATCATCGCCTTTTTTCATTTTAAGTCCATGCTTGTTCAAAATTTCAACAGCTTCTTCATAAGTCATATATTTTGTCTTGGGAACTTTAAGGTTTATTCCAAGTGTTTTCAATTCTCCAGGGCATTCTGAAATAATTTTTTTGACAATAAACTGCACAGCTTCCTCAAGGTATTTCATTATTTCCATATCATCTGAAAATGCAACTTCAATATCCATTTGCCTTATTTCATTTATGTGTTTAGAAGTATCATGCTTTTCTGCACGCCAGACAGTATTTGTTGAAAATACTTTTTCAAGGGAAATTGCCATCAATTGCTTGTAAAGCTGCGGACTTTGTGCTAAATATGCTTTTTTTCCAAAATAATCTACAGTAAACAAATCAGTACCACCTTCTGTTGATGTTGCAATTATTCCAGGGGGCTGTATTTCAATAAATCCTTTTTTATAGAAAAAATCCCTGAAGCCGTTTATTATTCCTGACTGTATTTTGAAAATAGCTTTTATTCTTGGCTTTCTTAAATCAAGAGAACGGAAATCCAATCGTGTTGGCAATTCTGCCTTGACTGTTTTTTCATTGACTTGCATAGGCAACTCTTCTGCCTTGCTAAGAACTTCCATTTTTGAAACTTCAATTTCAACGTCATTTCTTGCTAATTCTGCCTTGACATCTGCTTTCTTGACTTTTCCAGAAATTTCAACAACACTTTCAAGAGTCAAATCCTTTGCCTTACTTATCAAGCTTTTTTCTTTGACAATGCACTGGACAATACCAGAGCTATCACGGATAAGAAGAAAAACCATGTTTGACAAGCTTCTTACCTCATAAACCCAGCCTTTAAGCAATGCTTCTTTTCCAGGTTTTAGTTCAGAAACATAATCTCTAGCCATGATGTATAAATAGAAAACAGATTTATTAAATTATGGATTTGGATTGCTTACTTTTGCTTCAAGACCTTTATCTTCAACTAAAACAGCTGCTGCGATAACAGTTGTCCATTTTCCATCAGGACCGCATTCAGCAGATTGAGTTATATTTCTTGTTCTAACAATCTTTCCAGACATCTTGTAGGCTATTTCCCTCTCATCCCATGCCTGATTTGAATCAAAAGAGATCCCCAAAGTTGATGCTAGCATTGTTGCAGCCAAATCTTCTGCATAATCTCCTGCTATATCTTCTTTTTCACCATAACTATGATGCTCTGAAAGATATCCATATGAATCTTTCTCAGCAGGTATTGCACAGCCTATTGAAGAGGCAATTAATCTACTGGATTCATTTGTCTCATTTCTTGCCATAACACAAAAAACAACTTCTCCAGGATGTAAATATGCTAAACCTTTTTCTTTTGAAATTATCTCTGCATTCGGCGGAAGAATACTAGAAACATGAACAAGATTATATTTTTCAATGCCTGCATCTCTCAAAGCTTCTTCAAAACTTAAAAGTCTTTCTTTGTTTCTTCCAACACCTTTAGTGAAAAAAACTTTGTTTGGTATCATCTTAAATTAATGATTAAGTTATAGAATAAGTGTTTTTAAGATTTTCTCTACTTTACAAGCTTCTTTATGATTTCCATTGCTTCGCTACCAGAGATTTTTCCAGAGAATTCTTTCATAACTAACCCCATGTAGGCGTTTGCTGACAATCCTGGCTTTTCTTTTATTATCTTCTCAATTTTTTTCTCAACATCTTCAGATTTTTCTTTTGGCTCTTCTCTTTCTTCTCCTCTGACAATTCCAGAAAGAATTCTTTTTATTTCAGATTCATCAATTTTTCCTTTCTTTACATCTTCCAAAACATTTCCGATTATATCTTTGTTAAGTATTTTTTCAACATCTTCCAATGTTTTTTTCTCTTTGGATGCTATTTCTTTTGGAAAAAGCAAGATTGTTTTTGCAACAAGCTGGGGATTTTCGATAATTTCCAAAAATTCCTTGAATTCCTCAACTTTTTTTCTTTTAAGAAGAAGAGAAATCATGTCCTGGTTCAAACCGTGTTTCTTCAGTTGTTCTTCAGGATTTTCAAGCTCTTTTACTTCTTTTTTAACTTCATCAATCATTTGTCTTGAGATTTTTAATAATGGGAGGTCTGTTTCAGGATACATTCTTGCAGCTCCTGGCAATGGCCTTAGGAATCTTGAGCTACCATCTTCAAGAACATTTCTTACTTCTGCAATGCTTTTCCCTTTTTTCACGAGTTCAATTTGTCTCTGGATTTCCAGTTCCATTGCCCTTTCAATATTTCTTATATCCTGGAAACCTTTTATCTCAATTCTTTCACCGCCAGCAATTGAAAGGTTTACATCTTGCCTGATTGTTCCCAATCCTCTTTTGACTTTGACCATTCTCAAAATTTCTCCAAGCTTTAGCGCTGTTTCTTTTGCTTGCTGCGGATTTTTTATGCTTGCATCTGTTGCAATCTCAACGAGAGGAATTCCTAAACGGTCTAACCTGAAAACACCTTTGTCCTTGTCAATTATTCTTGCAGAATCTTCCTCGAGGCAAAGCGTAGCAATTCCTGTTTTTCCATGTGATGTTTCAATAAAACCATCTCGGGCAATTAAAACAGTTCTTTGAAAACCACTTGTATTACTGCCATCAATGACTGTCTTTCTCATTATTTGTGTTATAGGTAATATTTTGCAGTTAAGAAGTGTAGCTATTTGCAACGCAATATTGAGTGCTTCTTTGTTAATATTATGCGGCGGTTCTTCATCTAGTTCAATAAGGCAAGTTGTTTTGTAGCCTTCATATGTAAATTCTTTTTCGAGCAATGCTTCATGAGCAGCAGCAATGTCAATCTCACCGCTTTCACCTGCAACAACATGGAGTTTTCTTTTAACTATAAAGTCAGGCTCGTTTTTCCTTAAAATAGAAGGGCAATTGCAGAAAAGTTTTCTTGTATCAAGCTGCTGATGAATTTCAAGCCCTGATTTCAAACCAAGTTTTGCATAATCTAAATCCATGAAAGAAAAAAGAAGAAGGGATTTATTAAATTAATGACTTGTCAAATATTTTTCTAGACTTGTTTGAATTTTCAAAAGATGAGCTGTAGAAACTTGGTCAGGGTCAACACCACAGTAAGTAGCAACGTTGTGCAAAAATCCAAGATACTTTTCTCCATAATTAAGAGATTCTATTTCAGGCAGGTAAGTTTGTCTATGCTGCCTATTCATTTCCCCTTGTTTTAATCTCACAGGGTTCAAATCTCTGTTATCTGAAGTTATTATTTTTCCCGCTTCAAAAACCTTGGCAACTCCCTGGTGTACAAGTCTGTTAAATCCATGATTTCTTTTCCCTTTTTTAGGCGATTCTCCTATAGCACAAATATTATATTTCACTTCTTTGCCTAAACGAGAGTCTAATCCTCTTTCAAATCCATGCAAAGCTTTTTGAAATTCCCTATGACCTTTTACAGCAGATGATCCAGATATGACTTCATCAATACAAGTTATGGAAAGAGGATCTCCATGATAGTTTGTCTTCAAAAAATTAGTAAACCAATCTTGCATCATCTGCTCACGACTAAGAAATCTGCTTGAGTTTGGAGGATATTCTACTGTTTCCAAAGGAAAATGCCTGTCTATTACTGAAAGAACATCTATTAAAGGAACAGAACCTACAATTGGTGCAAATATAAAATTGGAGTTTTGACTACGTAAAAAATCAGATAAATGCTTCATAGCACCCATATAAGATTCAAATTCTTCATTAGTATATTGCTCTTCCATGGAAAAATAAACCTTTTTTCTCATTATAAATCTTTCTATTGTAACCCCTTTATAGTTACATTTACTCCTCCAAGCGGTCAGAAAACTCACCTGAAACATTTGTCAGCATCATTTCCTTGACTTTCTCCTTGCTTTTTGCCCATTCTTCATGCCCCAAAACCCACCCAAGCTTTATCAAAGCTGTCTCTGAAAGCATGTCTTCAAGATAAATGACTCCTGAATCAATGAGCTCTCTTCCTGTTGAATAAACCAAAGGGTCTAGTCTCCCGTAAATGGTTTGTGCAGCTGCGCAGATAACAATTCCTTTCTTTTGGATTTCTTTTAATTTTGAAATCCATGAATTTCTTGATTCACCTGTTGCAACATGGCCCAATCCAAGCATTTCAATAACAATTCCTTTGTAGCCTTTTTTTGCATAATAATCAAGAATATCTGGATTTTGTCCTGGATAAAATTTGATTAATGCAACTTTTTCCTCAAATTTTGTGTCTAATTTTGTTTTTTCGTTTGTTCTTTTTCTGTATTCTGACAAAGGAACAAATGCATTTCTAGTTATTCTTGCCAATGGCATTGCATTTACAGGCTTGAAAGCGTCTCTCTTCGAACTGTGAAGTTTTCTTACTTTTGTTCCGCGCAAAGCATAGCAAAAATCATCATTTGTTGAAGCATGACCAACAAGAACAACTTCTGCAATATCTGAAATTGCAGCAACTGCAGCTGCTTCCAGATTTAATGAAGCGTCAGAGCTTGCCCTGTCAGTGCTTCTTTGGCTATATGTAAGAACAACAGGTTTTCCCAAATTTCTTAGGAAAAAAGAAAGTGCAGCAGAGGTATAATGAAGTGTGTCTGTTCCATGTGTAATTATTAATCCTTTTATTTCAGGATTGTTCAATAATTCTTCAGCTTTTTTTGCTATTTTCTGCCAGTCATGAAAATCCATATTCTCAGAACCTTTCATAAAAGGTGTTTCAATTTTTACAACATTAACTTTCTCGAATATTTCTGGATAAAACTTGAAAAGTTTTTCAGGGCTTGTAAGCCATTTTACAGCTCCTGTTTTGGAATCCAGTTCAGAGGAAATTGTCCCGCCTGTAACAATCATTGCAATGTTTGGTTTTGACTTGTCTTTTTTTATTTCAATATTGCTTTCTTTCTCCTCTACTTTTTTTAGAATTCTCATGTCAAGAATATCTTTCTTGTTCAATCCAATATTATAACCAGAGTTAAGCTTCAGAAGAATTATTCCTTTCTCATCCTTTGGTGCTTCAAGAAATACTCCTTGATATGTATTCTTAACAAAATCAACTTCAACAAAATCTCCTGGTTTTGCTTCGATTTTTGCCATTTTTTATGAAATGAGCCTGCTAGGATTCGAACCTAGATCAGCGGGGCCGAAACCCGATATTCTGTCCGTTGAACTACAGGCCCTGTCTATTTAAAAAATGAGCATTAGGTTTTTATATCTTAAGATTTTATATTCTGAATGCCAGTTGGAAACAATAAAAAAGTGATTGTCCGTCCAATTGTCCATCATCACATTGTCCTGAAACCGCACCATAAATGGATTATTGGAGGTGTTGGAACTCTTGTTGTAATACTTTTGATAACTTTAAGCATTTTTTCATATGCAAGTTATGTCAGAGAAGAGTATAATTACAATCTTCTGAACAAAAAAATAGCAGATTTATCAACAGAAACACAGGGAAATGTTAATGAGCTTTCTTCCAGTATTTTAAAAACGCAGGAAAGCCTTAGTTCTTTAAATATTGATGTTGGAAACATAACAACCCAATTTTCCCAGCTAAAGGCAAGTGTTGGCTCTGATTTCTCAAGCATAATAGAACAAGAGGTTCCATCTGTTGTAACGATAAAAACAGATGCTGCTCAGGGAACTGGTTTCATAATAACAAGTAACGGTTATATTGTCACTAATGCACACGTTCTTGCAGACCAGAATGGAAATCTTGCAACAGGTATCAAAGCAATAACATCAAATCAGCAGGTAATAAGTGCTAATTTCGTAGGTTATGATCCTGATTTAGATATTGCTCTGCTTAAAATACCTGGAAACTATTCAAAATTAACTTTAGGCAATTCAAATAATGTCCAAGTTGGTGAAGAAGTGATTGCAATAGGAAATCCTCTTGGCTTGCAATTCTCAGTTAGCCAGGGAATAATTTCAGCAGTTAACAGGCAAGGACAAAATGGCTTTAATTATTATTTCCAGACAGATACAGCTCTTAATCCAGGAAATTCAGGCGGTCCTTTAATAGATAAAAACGGAAATGTCATAGGAATAAATAATTTCAAGGCAAGTGGAAGCGAAAACATTGGTTTTGCTTTGGAATCAAATTACATAAAGCAGGCAGTTGACAACATCTCAATGACAAGTCTTAATACAAATCTTCTTTGATTTGTTCTTAATTTTCCTTTCTCAAAACATTTATTAAACTTTTTTTCCAAAAGTATAATATTTATATATGTTTTTAGGACTTGTTCTTGGCGTGAGCGATTCGTTTAAAAAATGTTAAACGAATTTTCGAGAATTATTCATACCTCAATGCTTCTATTGGTTTTAATTTTGAGGCTCTGTATGCTGGAATCACGCCAGCAATCATTCCAACAATAATTGAAATTAAAAAAGCTCCGATTATAAGTACTGGATTAATGTACACAGAACCAAGAGAAAGCCTTCCACCTATCTGGCTTCCGCTTGTTAGGCTTCCTATAAATCCTGCCCCAATAATCCCTAAAATAACTCCGCCAATTCCTCCAACTAAACCTATTAGTCCAGAGTTAATTAAGAATATCAGCAAGATATCATTGTTCTTTGCTCCGATTGCTTTCATTATTCCTATTTCCCTTGTTTTTTCCATAACAGAAGTAAACATAGTGTTTGATATCCCAACAGCTCCTACAATAAGGGAAATAGCTGCAATTGCTGCAAGGAAAATTGATGTGGACCCTAGAGCAGATGAAATTCTTGCTTGGAAAGCTTGGGGTGAAGTAACTGTAAAATCCTGGTTTTTCGCTTGGAAAATACCCCTGGAAACCATAAGGTTTTGGGTTATGTCATTCACTGTTTGATTTGAAAGGCTTGTATCTTTTATCTCAACAGAAATCGAATTGAAGTAGTTTCCAGAAGGGTTGGCTTCAAGATTCCTTAAGGTTTGTATTGGCATAAAAACTTGACTATCCTCCTGGTTTCCGCTTTGTTTTAATATTCCAACAACTCTGAAAAGCTGACCCCCAATATCTATCTGGCTATTTACAGTCATGCCTGAAAAAACAGAGTTTGCAACGTTTCCTCCAACAACAACACTGTTAACATCTCCAGATCCAAGGTATCTACCAGAACTAAGCTGTGAAGAGACAAAATTCTTCCAAACCAAAGGGTCAACACCTTCAATACTAACACTTGCATTGTTGCTAAGATAGGCAGCGCTTTCTCTTGAGCTTATTGTTCCCATAACATAATCAACATTCTGAATATTTTTTATAATATTTACATCATTTGTTGTAAGGTTTTTCTGATTTGTAGTTGAAGAAGATGGCCCATTTTCAAACACTGTTCTAAACCCACCACTTGCACCACTTGCTCTTGAAAAACCAGGTGTAACTGTAAGAATGTTTGCCCCAAAGGAATTGAGCTGGTTCTGTAAATTCGCTTGTGCACCTTCTGTGACAGAAATAATGGAAACAATTGCTGCAATCCCTATAACAATACCTATAATTGTAAGCCAACTCCTAAGCTTACTGTGAAGAAGTATGTTGAAGGCAAGTTGAAATGCTTTTTTTATTTTCATTTCAACTCCTTATTTTTTCTTTCTTTCTGCTGAAACCCAATCGGGTGTTTCTGAACCTGAACTTCTTTGTTTTTTGTTTTTATGGAATTTACCAAAAAATGCTTTTGTTTCTTCAGGATGTTTTTTATAATAAAATATAAAGCCACCCGCAATAGCTATAACAAAAAGCCAGAAAAATATATTGCTGAATACGCTTCCTCCTGAAGAAGTTGTCCTTGTTCTAGTTAAATAAACTCCGCCAGCTGTTGTCAGACCTGTTATGTTTGTTGCACTTCCTGAAAGCGAGGGTGTGAAATCAACTGTGTCAAAAACAATTCTTCTAACTCCTATGTTATCTGTGTAATCTATTTCAATAGTTAAATTTCTGCTTGCGCTCCCCCCTTGACCAAAACTCGTATTAACTCCTGAAAAATTTCCAGTTCCTGTTCTGGAAAATGTAGGAACAATATTAAAATTAACAACAGTATAATCTCCTGCAGCAAGATTTCCAACAACCTGTCCATTTGTTCCGACAACCCTGAAATTAGGCTGGCTAGGTACTTGCACTATGACAGAATTTGCAGTGTTTTCTCCTGTATTAACAATTGAAAAAGAATATCCAGAACTCGTTCCTGTTGATGACTGAATAACTGCAGCAAAGCTTGTCTGTGCATTTGCGACAGAAACATCAAGTTTTTTCAAAACCCAGACATTGCTTGTTGGATCTGTAGTATAAAGAACATCAAGCTCATTATCTCCATTCACAGCATTAGAGTCAACTTTAACTTTGTAATGAACAAGAAAATTCTGCCCTCCAACTAACACAATTGTTTGATTAGCACTTTCACTTGGGTCAAGGGAAAAAGGGAAATTTGGCTGCAGTTGAAAAGTCGCTGTCTGTGCGTTATTGCTTCCAAAGTATTGGCCACTTAACCAAAGATCAAAATATTCTCCAGGATTTGCAGGAAATGGGGAATAATCAAGCTGAGTAACTGCAAGGCCCTGGCTTGAAGATGTTGTATAATTAATCTGCTGTGCTGGTTGCGCAGAAACATTGTTTAATGAAAAAGAAGTTAAGACAAGAAAAATTGTTAATATAAATAATATACTGATTATATTAAATTTACTACTTGGTCTTATATTAAAATTATTTTTTTTATTTATCATCTTCTTTTTCTCTTGTTCTTATTTTTATAAAGTTTACTATTTTTTCTATTCTTAACCTCTTTTTCAATTCTTCCATCTTTTATATGAACAACTCTTTTTGCATAGTGAACAAGATCTAAGTCATGTGTAACAAGGATTATTGTTTTTCCATATTTTTCATGCATCTCTCCAAGAAAGTTCATCACAAATGTTCCTGTCTTGCTGTCAAGATTCCCTGTCGGCTCATCTGCAAGAATAACTTCAGGATCATTTGCAAGGGCCCTTGCAATTGCAACTCTTTGCTGCTGACCCCCGGAAAGTTCAGAGGGCTTATGATGAAGTCTATCTCCAAGCCCAAGCATATTCAATAAGTCTTCAGCTCTTTTTTTCGCTTTTTCTTCTGAAACATCAATAAGTTCCATAGGAAGCATGACATTTTGCAATGCATTCAGTGTAGGTATTAGATTAAACTGCTGGAAAATGAATCCAATTTTTTTGCTTCTCAGCAAAGTAAGTGAAGATTCACTGATGTTTCCAATATTTTTTTCATCAAGATAAACATTTCCGTAAGAAGGCACATCAAGGGCACCAACAAGATGCATCATGGTGCTTTTTCCACTTCCACTCGGCCCTGTTATTGCAACAAATTCTCCTGGTTTTATTTCAAGGTCAACTTCTTTTAGAACAGTAAGTCCTTCTGTTTTTCCCATCTGATATCTTTTCCAAACATCATCCATTTTGATTATTGATTTCATTGTGCTCCCTGCCCTGACCAGTTCATCATTGAATATGTTTCATAATTTCTTGTATAATTGAAAAGCCCGGCACAGCTCTCATCGGTTTGATTTTTCCTGCAGTAACTAAAACAGTAAATCCTGTTCTGACTGCAGTATGTACTCACCTGATCTGCACTAGGAGAGCCCTGAAAAAAAGATGTAGTTTGGTCAACCTTTGTTTGGTTGATTGTGAAATTTCCAGGTCTTCTAATACCATTTCTCATCTGAACATTTTGGTAGTTGTGAGAAAGATGATCTGAAAAAAGAAAAAAGCCTAATGCTATTATTGCAACAGCACCCAAAATTCCTATTATAATCATATATTTATGATTTTTCTTATCACCCATAAAAGAAAAAATTTCTGAGAAGTTTATAAACAAGATGGACGTTAAATCTATTTGATTTAAAAAGTGCAAAAAATTAATAAAAGAAAGAAACTAATATTAATAAAATGCCTTCCTTGCCATTCCCATTTATGGGTCCTATTTTCTGGGTTGAATTGATTTTTTCTTTAATTGTAGTCATAACCTGTGGTCTGATTTATTTCCAGGCAAAGAAACTTTATGACATTTCTTCATACAAAGGGATAAAATATTTTGGTAATGCCTTTCTTTTTTTTGGAATAGCATTTTTGTCAAGATTTGTTCTACGCATTTTTGTAATTACGGTATTTGGATTAAGAAATCCTTTTGGTTTCCTTCTCTTTAACTTTGGTTATTTGATATTTCTTTATGCAGGTTTAATGGCTGGATTTTATTTGATATACAGTTCATTATGGAAACACTTGAAAAACCCAGAGCAAATAGGATGGCTTTTCCATCCAATAGCTGTAACAATAGCTTCTGTTTTCATAATATTTCTTTTTGGCTCAGCAACTCTTCTTCTATTGCTCCTTCTTTTCTTTTTTGCAGTTCTCCTTGCATATTCAAGTGAAAAACATATAGATAAAAGAGATAAAAAAGGAATAGGAAAACTTTACATTCTTTATATACTTCTTTTCATTGCTTTTATTGCTAATGCTACCGCGCAATTTTTAATAAGGATATCAGATGAAGTAAGCATTATCCTTTATACTATATCCTCGCTCCTGTTCTTAGTAATTCTTTACAGAGTGATAAAAGCTACTAAAAAATAGCTAACAAAATAGAGTCCAAATGCCAAAAAAAAGAAGCAGAGTAGAGCTAATTTATAGTATCTTAAAGATAATTATGGAAAACAAGAATTCAATAAGGTATACTCATTTATTGAGAAGTTCAAACATCTCTTCTGCTGGTTTTTCAAAATATATGGTAGAGTTAACGGAAAAAGATTTTATAAAAGAAATAAGAGACAAAAATGGCACAAAATATTATTCTCTTTCAGACCGTGGTTTTCATTTTCTTGAAAAGTACAATGCAATCAGGAAATTTATCCAAGAATTTGACCTTTAATGAATCTTTTATTATTGAAGACAAAAAATTAGTAAAATCTGAATAATTATAGTAGTTTAAATATTATTACTCAAAAATGAAAAAGTTCTTAAAATGATATAAATATTATACTAAAAGGGAATATTTATTAAATATTCTTTCCATTTTTACATATGACTAATGAATCAGAAAAGGGGAAAGAAAAAAAGAACGTAAATTTTTCTGAATGGTATTCAAACATTATTGAAAAAGCAGAGATAGTTGATTTGCGCCTTGGTATAAAAGGTTTCATAACAATAAGGCCATGGGGAACGCAGATAATTGAAAAATTGTTTGATATGTTTGAAGAAGAACTGCAAAGAAAAGGCCATCTTCCTGTAATAATGCCTTCTGTTATTCCTGAATCAAATTTGAAAAAAGAATCAAGCCACATAAAAGGATTTACTCCTCAAGTCTTCTGGCTTGAAACAGAAAAAGGAGAAGAAAGGCTTGCTTTAAGACCAACAAGCGAGACAGTCTTTACTCCAATGTTCTCCTTGTGGATAAGAAGCCACAGAGATTTACCTATGAAACTTTATCAGCGTGGCTCTGTTTTCAGGTATGATACAAAAGCAACAAGGCCTTTAATTCGTGGTCGAGAGTTTCAATGGATAGAATGTCATGATGCATTTGCAACAAAAAAAGATGCAGAAGCCCAAGTTCAGGAAGACATTGACACAACTGAAAAAATTCTCCATGAAAAACTAGGAATTCCTTTCTTCCCAATGAAAAGGCCGCAGTGGGACAAATTTGCAGGAGCAGAATATACAATTGGCTCAGATGTTTTAATGCCAGATGGAAAAATGATTCAACAGCCATCTACGCATTTAATGGGGCAGAAATTCTCTCGTGCTTTCAATGCAAAATTCAAGACAGTTGACGGAAGAGAAGATTATCTTTATACAACAGCATATGGCCCTGCAATGTCTCGTATTTTGGTTTCAATAATTTCAACGCATGGAGATGATTCAGGTCTTGTTCTTCCATTTTCAGTCTCTCCCATACAAGTCTTTATTGTTCCAATTTACACTGTTAAAAATAAGAGAAAAATAATGAAATACAGTCATGAAATATTGGCCAAACTTCATGGTCATGGAATAAAATCCAAACTTGATTCAAGAGAAGACTACAGTCCTGGCTGGAAATTCCATGAATCAGAGCTAAAAGGAATTCCTTTCAGAATTGAGATAGGAGAAAAAGAAATGAAATCAAAGAAAGTAACCTTGTTCATAAGAGATACAAAGAAAAAACAAGCAATTTCTGTTGCAAAACTAGGAAATATAAACAAGCTCGGAAAAGATTATGATGAAAGATTGAAAAAAAATGCAGATTTATTTGTAAAGAATAAAATAATTAACTGCAAGACAAAGGCAGATATTAAAAAAACAGTTGACAATGGAAAAATTGCCAGAGTTAACTTCTGTAGCATTCAAGAACAAGGTGTGCATTGTGCAGAAGTTATTGAAAAAGAAATTGGTGCAGAAGTAAGAGGAACTTTGGCAAACAAGAATGAAAAGCCTACAGGAAATTGTGCAATATGTAATAAGAAAACAGAGGCCGTAGTCTATATAGCAAAAAGCTACTAGACTCTACCATTATTCTTCTTGTTCTCCGCTATAGTCAAGCCCAAGCATTTGCAGTTCTTGTTCCATTCTGAAAGTTGCTTCCATAAGCTCACTAAATTCATCTTCCAAAACAGTCTTTTCCCTAACTGCTTTTGCCGTCCTCATTTGTGCCATTTCCATCTTTTTTTTGCAATTAGTTCAGAAGAATTCTTTCAAACCCAGTTAAATTAAGTAGAAGTATATTCAATTTAATCCAGGCCTAAAAGAAAAACTCTGAATTAAATTGTTTTATTTATATATTTAATATTTTTTTTATTGAGCATCAACTTGTCAGTATTCCAAGTAGCTATTCTTACAACATCTTCTTTGCTAAGCTGATTACTCATATTTTTTTTAAGAAAAATAGCTTTTTATATATTTCTGTTTTTTATTTTACAGCAATGGGTTTTATTGTCGCTGTAGAAGATATAATTTTTTCTATTCTTTCCCTGAATATCTCCAAATCTTCTATTTTAACCTGGCCTCCAACAGCAACTTCATGTCCTCCTGCTGAAGCATTTTCCAAACCTTCTATTGCCTTCAAAATTATATCTCTTGCGCCTTTTCCACGCATTGAAATATTTGCCTTTGCTCCTTTCACATAAACAACAGCAACTAATTTTTGTGGAAACCTGTAAGCAAGCTCATTTGAAATGTCAGCGCTTATGCTCAAATCTCCACCATACTGAAAGAAAAGAAGTTTTTCTGGTTTTTTTGCAAGATAAAGTGCTTTTTTCAGCAATCTTTGATATTTTGAAAATATTTGGTTAAATCTTACGTGCAATGTATGATTTTTCTGGTTGTCTTCAAGAATTTCATACGGGCTTTTTGCTTTCATCAAAAATCTCAACATGCTTATTACATTAGTTGTCCTGTCTTTCAGGCCAAAGCTGAGAATTCTTGAAATTGTTCCTGTCTGAGATTTGTAAAGTATGTCAAAGGCATCTTTTGATTTTACAGCAAGGTCAGGATATTTTTTCTCATATTCAGGATAGAATTCCGGAACAAAGCCATCTGAAATGCAACCGATAGTTGCAATCCACAAGTCGTCCTTGCTTTTTGTAATTTCATAGCAAAGCGCTGTTACAGGCTCGCTGCTTGATTCTTTGTTAAAAACAGGGTTGTAATAATTAACATAATCTGGAATAACCTCTTTGTTTATCTTGTGATGGTCTATCCAAACAATAGGAATATTTTCTTTGTGCACTTCCTCAAAAAAAGCATTGGAAACAAGCGGCTTGTCAAGTATGAATATATAGTCTGCACCAAGTTCCTTGACTTTTCTGAAATATTCTGGAATCAAGTCAGGAAATGATTTTGCGGCAACGCCTTTCCCTCTTTGTAAAAATCTCTGCAATAAAAGAAAGGAACAAAGACCATCCTGGTCATTATCAAAGAAGAATATTGGGTTCTGGGCTTTTTCTAGATGTTCCTTTATTTCCTCTACCTGTTTTGTTGTTAACATTTTCCATCTTCCCCGCTAAAGGCTTTTACCTACCAAAATTTTTTCTTTAAGATTCTTAAGGTCATGCATTACAGAGCCAATAAGTTTCTCATTTTTAAATACTGTTGAAAGTGATTCCTGGTCTACATCAAATACTTTGTCAAGGCCGCCAAATGAATTGAGTAGCGTCTTTATGTCTTTTTCAAGAAGTTCTGTCTTGCTCAAAATTCTCAGGCCTTTTGGTGAAACAGGCTTGTCATGAATCTCCCCGAAAAGAATTCTTGCTATGTTACTTGTCTCCAACAAAAAGTCATAGTTAACATTTCTCATTAATTCATCAGCTTTTCCGTATTTCTGGTTGAAGTAATCCTTAAGAAGAAGCTCTCTTTCTTTCCCAAGATTTTTTGTAAGCTCTTTCAAACGCATGCTTACAATTATTCCTTCTTTTCCCAATTCAATAAGATATCTTTTTACATTCTCGGAAATTCTTCTTATGTTTTCCATTGTTTGCAACACACTGCAAACATCTCTTGTTGTTGTAAGGTTTGTAATTTCAAGAACATTCAAATGGGAAATCAAGTCGTTATAGATTTCTTTTTGCTTTTCAAGTATTTGCAGGTTTTCTGCAGCTCTTCTCAAAATTTCAGAAGTTTTTTCCAGGAAATAAACATCTTCTTTGTAATAAAGCGTTATTTTGTTTTTTCTTTCAGAAACAGCTATGACAATTGTCCCAAATTGTTTTGCAGTTCTCTCTGCAGCCTTGTGCCTTGTTCCTGTTTCTTTTGTAAGTATTTTTGCGCTTGGAGTAAGAAGTGTATTTGCATACACTATTTTCTTTAAATCATTTGATAACACAATTGCACCATCCATTTTCGCCAATTCAACAAGCCTTTGCGCGCTAAATCTGCAGTTTACCCTGAAACCACCTTCAACAATCGTTAAAAGTCCTTCCTTATCAACAACAATCAAAGCTCCAAGCCTTGCCCTTAAAATATCATCAAGAGCTGTTCTTAATGTTGTTCCAGGAGACATCATTTTAAGCACATCAAGAAGGTCAATTTCCTTTTTTTCTTCAACAATTGATTGTTTTTGTACAATTGGTTCAGAACCAGTAACAACAATTTTTTCCATTTCTTGGTGCTTTTCGTCCATTTTAAACCTCTATTTTTATTTTATACTAAAATCAATATAGTTCTTATATTTAAACTTTTATAAGAGAAAATTTGGTTATTTTCAAGTTACTTTGCAAACGTCTCTGCGACAATTAATGGAAAAAGTATCGTCGCATCTCCAAAAACTTTGACACTTTCTGCGTTTTTTGTTATTTTTCCCCAAGAAACAGCTTCTTCAGGCAATGCTCCTGCATCGCTTCCGTCAAATTCTTGAGAATTGTTTATGTAAACAGAATAATCAGCTCCATTTCTCAGCATGTTTGCATTAAGGATTGAATGCTTTACAACACCACTTCCTAAAATTATCAATCCAGATTTTTTCAACCCAATTGTAGTATCATTAAACCATTTTATGTCTTCAGTTATGTCAATCACAAAATCCGAGTGTTTGAATTTAAAGAAATAAACATTATCTCCTAGTGCTCCATCAAGAATTGCAGGGCAGTAAACTCTTATCTTATTTTTCCATGCCCAGTAATAAATACTTTCTTCATTGTTTATTTTTTCCCCTAATTTCCAAATAATTTTTAAGGGTGTTATCACTTTCCCTGTTTTTTTCTGTTCTTGATAAAGTTCCTCAAGTATTGGCTGGAAAAATTCCTCAAATTCAACATATCTGTTATTTGAAGCAAAAATATTTCCTATTCTGTTTATTCCTTTGTCTCTGAGTTCTTTTCCACTTGCCCTGAAATCACCAAGAACGAAACTACCAAGGCATTTTATTATGTCTTCTTCAATTCCTCCAGCAGTTGTTACAGCAACATTAACTTTCTTGTTTTGAACAAGCCATCTGAAAATATCTCTGAGCCCAGAGCTAACCATGTTTGAAGTATATCCTAAGTAAACAAAAGCCTGATTTTTTATCATCTTGTTTACAATCTCTGTTGCTTTTGCAAAATGGGATGCTTGGAATCCTGTTGAAGAAAAGCTTTTTACAATGTCTTCATAATTTGCTTCTTTGTCAAAATTATAGCCTTCTATCTTTGTTCCTTGAGCTTCATCGCTCTTTCTAAGCAGATTTTCCTTAGCAATCTTTTCTTTGTCAATGTTTTTGTTCATTTTTTATAGTTTGTTTATGGTTTACATAAAGTAGAGCAAGATTTAGTAGAAACTATGAGAATTAAATTATAGGTATAGCCAAACTTTCCGAAATTTTTGTGTCTGAATGCATACAGAATAAAAAAAGTTAGGCATTTATAAAAGTATCTTAATGCCATCTGCCAAAACAAGCTTTCTACCATAAAAATCTTTTTAAATCAAGCCAAGCTGATATTAAAATGAATAAATGGGCAGAACTTTTGATTGGACTTGTTCTTCTTGCAGTAGTCATACTTGTAGGCTGGGCATCTTCAGCATATTCCTGGACATTATTCGGAAAAAATCTTAACTTTTTGCAGTCTGCATGGATTTTGCTAAAGGGCGGAATTTTCTGGTTTGTTGCTCTTGTTGCAGTGCTTTTGATAATTCTTGGAATAAATGATATGAGAGATTAAGCTAATTTCAAGCTTAACCGCCTAAAAGAGTTATAAGAAATCCTTCTATTATTGCAGCTACAAAAAGCAATGGAATAACAACAAAGAAAAAGACTTTTATTGATTTAAACAAGTAATCCTTTAGTGTTGCAAAGCTATTTTTTTTGAATATTGCTGTTCCCAATTTTAAGCCAAGCCCAAGGGAAATGAACAAAGCAGGCAGTTCAAAAATTCCATGAGGAAAAAGTCTCCAAAGAATAAGAATTCCTCCTGTTGAAACAGCTTTCTCAGCAACAAAGCCTAGGAGATAGCCATTTGCTAGTGTTGTAAAAACAGAAAAAACACCAAAGAAAATTCCAAACAACATTCCTGTCAGACTTGTTTGCACATTATTGAAAAAAATGAAAGTTATTAATTGCGATGCAGAAAGATCTTTTGTTTGAGCAAGAAGATTCTCAAGAAAACCTAAAATTATTGTGTTAAGTGCAGCTGGCGCAGGTATAAAAAATCCAATAAGAGCGAAAAAAAGGAAAATAAAAAAGATAGAGTAAACAAACCATTTTGATTCCTTTATGTAATCAATGCTTTCCCTGTAATTTCTAAAGAAAAATCCATTCTTTCTTTTTCGTGGTTTGTTCTTTGGCATTTTGTTATATCAGCTGAAGTATCTACTTAGATATTTTGTTTTTCTTTTATATTTATTCCTTAAGTATGTTCCGTAAACCAAACCGGCAAGAAGTCCTCCAAGATGAGCTGTATTTGCTATTGGCAATGGAAAGATAAGGCCTAAAATAATAAGAGGAACAAGTGCAACAATTGGAAGAAGCCAGAAAGACATTTTAACAGGTATTGCAAGTCTTCTGATTCTTGGGTTAAATGAGAATATTGCAAATATTGAAATTAAAATGTAAACATTAAGAATGAATATGATAAATGTTGAAAGCGAGCTGGATAATAAAGGTGAAACAATAAATCCTAAAATTATTGCAATCAGTGGTCCTAAAATCAAGAATACTTTTGCATAAGGAACAAGGACAGCAAGAACTCCAAGCAATCCAAATATAGCACCAGAAGCTCCTACTCCTGCGACATCAGGAGCTCCAACTAATTGTGCTCCAAGCATTGTTGTGCCAAATAAGCTAGAAAGCAGAACGAAAACAGCTCCAGCAATTATTCCAGCTATCATGTAAAACCAGAAGTATCTTTTTCTTCCGATCACTCTTTCAAGAAAAGTTCCTATGAAAAAAAGCGAGAACATATTGAAAAATAAATGTTCAATTCCGGCATGCATAAACATACTCGTAATAAATGTCCACAAATCTTTTCCGTGAAGAATATTTATCGGTGTTATCGCAATTGCGCTAATGGGAAGAACATTAAGGGCTATCAGAGCTGTGAAAACAATAAAAGCAAGTACATTAACAAAAATAATAATTGAGGTCATACTAAAATAATTTAGTATGCTTCTTTTTCTTGTAGAAACAGAATAATATGGGTCCATTTATCGTCTTTTTTTCTTGGATGCTTTCTTATTATGCTTGACTTTTTTATTTTTTGATTTTTTTTGTGTATGTTTCAGCTTTTTTTCTTTTATTCTGCTTTTCTTAAGCTTTAATTTTGCTTTTGCCTTAATTTTTTCCTCTTTTCTTGCTTCTTTACTTCTTTTTTTGTCTTCTTTTCCCTTTTCTTTTGAAATTTCTTCCTCAACAAGAGCCAAATCTCTTTCAAGTTTTTCCTTGTTTTTTTTCAAATCCTTAAGCATTTTTGTATTGTCTTTCAAAACAAGAAGAGAGCCGCATTCTGTACACGTGAAGTTGTTAAGCAATGCATTTTCTTCGCTAAGCTCAATATGACATCTATCGCAAACATAGAACCTTTTTGTTTCCCTGCTTTTTATGAAATGTTCTGTGTTGTCTATTTTTTTCAAAAGATTTTCCTTGAGAAATTCAAGAGCTTTTACTATTTCTATCTTCCAGAAATAAGTGTACCATCCTTTTCTCTTGTCTTTCTTTCTTATTGATGAGACAAGGCCGAAATCAGAAATTTTGTAAAGAATATTTCTCGTTTGGTTGATTGTAAGTCCAAGTTTTTTGGCAATTACAAATTCATTGACATATTTTTGTGTGTCAAGCAAATCAACAATTTCTTCTGCCGGCTTTCCTGCAACTAAAGAAATGACTTCCTTAAGCAAATTTTCTAGCATTTTACGTTGAAATATGGTCCAAATAAATACCTTTCGGTTTTAATTCTCCAGTTTTTGTTCCTTTTATTTGATTAGGAAACAAAGTTTTTAAACCTGTATTGTATTTTATATATATCCTAAAATATACTTAAAAATAACATGAGCCTATTCGGAAAAAAAGAAAAAAGCGGTGAAAATCAGGTTCCTCAATTACCTTCTCTGCCAAAATTACCAGAGCTTCCAAAGCTTCCAGAATTTTCAGATGATGATGACCGAGGAATTCATCAGCTTCCAAGCTTTCCATCAAGTTCTATTGGTAAAAAATTTTCACAAGATAGTATAAAAGATGCGGTTTCTGGGGACAAAAGAGGTATGTATGCAAATGATTTCTCTGAAGAAGACGAAGATGAGCAAATGAGTATGGGAATGATGCAGGGCATTTCAAGAAAGCCAAGGACAGAAGAGGTTGAAGATGAAATAGATGAAGAATTTCCTGAAAAAAATAAAAAAATGAAAGCAATAGACAGCAACATGAGCACAGGAAGCAATTTCCACCAGGAAACAGAGCCTGTTTTTGTAAGAATTGACAGATTTGAGGAAGGGTTAAGGACTTTTGAAGACATTAAAAATCAGATATCTGATATTGAACGCGTCCTTTCTGAAACAAAAAGGCTAAAGGAAAAAGAAGAAGCAGAAATTTCGTCATGGGAAAGCGAGCTAAACAGGATGAAGACAGAAATTGAAAAAATAGGAAAAGATATTTTTTCAAAGATATAAACCAAACTAAATTAAAATGCCATCTGAAGATACAATTTACATAAAACTTGATTATATGGAAGCTCTTAAGACAAGAAGAGGTATTCTCAATTCTGAATTAAGTGTTTTGAACATTTCAAAAAAAATCCAGCAATATAAAAATCTAAGGCTTCTGGAGCTTGGCCTCAAGTCAAAGCTAAGCACAAAATTCAAGGATGTAAAGTCAAATATCAGGCGTTTGCAGGCAACTCTGCCAAGCGGAAGGCTTCCAAAAATAATCCAAAAAGAAAAGGCAAAGGCTGTTGAAAAGTCATCTGAAAGAGTAGGCAGGATAAGACAGCAGAGTGATATTGAATCTCAGTTAAGTGAAATTCAAAGAAGGCTTGCAGAGCTTCAGGGCGAGAATGTATAAGAATTCTAATATCAAATAATTTTTAAAAACACTATTCCTTGAAAATGTATGATAATGAGAAAGCAGCTGATTAAGAAATATCTTGATTTTTTCAAGTCAAAAAACCATATAATTATTCCTTCAGCTTCCCTTATCCCTGCAAATGACCCTACTGTATTATTCACAACAGCTGGAATGCATCCCCTTGTTCCTTTTCTGCTTGGGCAAAAGCATCCCCATGGAAAAAGGCTGGCTAGTTTGCAAAAATGCATAAGGACAACAGACATAGACAGTGTTGGAGACACATATCATCACACCTTTTTTGAGATGCTTGGAAACTGGAGCTTGGGAGATTACTGGAAAGAAGATGCAATAAAGTTCAGTTATGAATTTCTTACAAAATCTCTTGGAATAAAGAGCAGCGAAATATCTGTAACATGTTTTGAGGGAAACAAAGATGCCCAAAAAGATACTGAATCTGAAAAAATATGGAAATCTCTTGGAATAAAAAAGATAAAATTCCTTGGGAAAAAAGACAATTGGTGGGGACCTGCGGGAAAAACAGGGCCTTGTGGTCCTGACACAGAAATGTTTGTGAATGGATTGGAAATCTGGAATGATGTTTTTATGCAGTATAACAAGGACGAAAAAGGAGTTTTCTATCCGGCAAAACAGAAAAATGTTGATACAGGAATGGGTGTTGAAAGAACAATTGCTGTTCTGAACGGTTTAAATGATAATTACCTGACAGATGCATGGAAGCCGATAATTGAAAAAATTGAAGAGCTTTCAGGAAAAAAGTACAAAGGCAATGAAAAAGCAATGAGAATAGTTGCAGATCATGTCAAGGCATCTGTATTCCTCATTTCAGATGGTGTTGTTCCAAGCAATACAGAAAGAGGTTATGTTTTGCGAAGATTGATAAGAAGAGCTGTTAAATACGGGATGATAAACCTGAAACTGGAATCTAAATTATTCACAGGAAAAGTTGCTGAGTCTGTTTTTGATGTTTATGATGATTATAAAGAATTAGTTAGTAAGAAAAAAGAAATTCTAAATGTTTTATCAGAAGAAGAAGATAAGTTTAACAAAACTTTGAACAATGGTCTTGGTATTTTAAGAAAAATATCTGCAGGGCAAAAAACAATTTCAGCAAAAGATGCTTTCCTTTTGTACCAGAGTTATGGCTTTCCTATAGAAATAACTCAGGAAATTGCCAAAGAGTCAGGATTAAAAGTAGATGTTGCCGACTTTGAAGCCGAACTTGCAAAACATCAGAAACTTTCAAGAACAGCTTCATCAGGAACATTCAAATCAGGTTTGGCAGACAATTCAGAGAAAACAATAAAGCTACACACTGCAACCCATTTACTAAACGAAGCTTTGCGCCGTGTTCTTAGTGAAGAAGTTAGGCAGCGCGGTTCAAACATAACACCAGAGCGTTTGCGTTTTGATTTCAATTTTCCAAGAAAACTGACAGATGAAGAAATAAAGAAAGTTGAAAATCTTGTCAATGAAAAAATAAAACAGGGTTTGCCTATTGTGCGAGAGGAAATAAAACTGAAAGAAGCAGTAAAGTCGGGAGCACAGGCAGAATTTGGGACAAAATATCCAGATGTTGTTTCTGTTTATTCAATTGATGATTTCTCAAAAGAAATCTGCACAGGTCCTCATGTTAAGAACACAAGGGAAATTGGAAAATTCAAAATAATTAAGGAAGAAGCAATTGCAGCAGGAATAAGAAGGATTAAGGCTGTTGTTGAATAATTCTTAAGCAATCTGGTATTCGTTAATCAATCCGTATTTGTTTACAAGATTATTCAGTTTTGAATTCCCCAGAAATACAAATTCTCCTTTTGTCAGTTTTGTCATTGTTTCTGCGTCACTGTATTCTGGCAATCCACTAGGCAAAGAATCTCCTGTAGAAACAAGAGTTATCTCTGGCTGTGAAGTTAGCACAGTTCCTCCGACATACTGAAGATAACTATCGCTGATTATTGCAGGTCCAGTTGTTTCAACAAAGCAGTATCCTGTTTTTTGATAACTGTCTTCAACAGGGCATTTTATTCCTACTGCTTCATGATTTTCTTGAGGATAGTAAAAAATAGCTGTTCCATAACCCAAATCTCTTAGCAAGAATGCAAGCAGCTCTGATTTTTCTCCGCAAATTCCTTGATTGTCATACAGAATTTGATAAGGGTATCTGGAATAATTAACTTTAGTCCCGAAAAAACTGGTTGTCTTATTTGAAACACCATAAGGAATATTCTGCACAATGCTGATTGCTATCCTTGCTTGGTCTGTTCTGTCAGATGTAATATTTTGTATAGCTATGGCCAATGGTAAAAGCAGTTGTCTTTGGTCTTGCTGATTTATTTTATTAAATATAAAATCAGAAATCAGAATGGTTTCATTTCCTGAATAAGAAATATCTTGGGGCAAGCTGGAAAGGTAAGTGGACATTCCCTGGTAAGCCACAAAATTAATCTTACTTTCATTTCCGTTCAAAATGTAGCTCAAAGATATTGTTTTTGGTTTTGTTTGAAAGCTGTTAAGGCATGAGTCTCCATTTATCTGTTCATTCGCATCACAGCTGCAAACAGATGCTTTTTCAATTAAATTTCCATTGCTATCACAGTAATATGGTTTTGTTATTGAGCATGAATTGTAAAAACTCCCATCTCCGCATATCTGAATTACTGATTTCTCAGGGCCACGCTGGGCAAATATTACGATAGATATAATTGCAAGAATGACAAGGAAACATAGAAGTGAAAGGGAAAATTCATGTTGCTTAAACCAAGAAACATCTTCCTCTTTTTTTTGTCTAACGGGCATTTTACATTCAGGGGATTAATGTAAAATAATTATAAAAACATATCTACACTAAAAAAATAGCTGGTTTTCCAGGTTTTGCTTTCTTTGACTTGCTTTCAGGGTCATGCTTGTCTTTATCTGCAACAGAAAAAATCTTTGTCTGTAGTCCTGTTCTTGTTTGTATTGTCTCTAAATTTTGTTCGTAAACCTTAAGTTCATTGGGCAGAACATAGAGGTATAATTTAGTAACTGATTTGTTCCTATCTTTAATTATTTTTATTACATTATTTATGTCGCTTATTGTATCTTCAATCATTTTTTCTTCCTTATCAAACTGGTCATTTATTTTTTTCTCGTCTGTCTCAGGCCATTGCTCCAAGCTGATAAACTTTTTGTTTCCTAGTTTTTCCCAAAGTTCTTCTGTTATGTGTGGGCAGAAAGGAGAAAGAAGTTTTAAAAATGTTTCAGCTATTTGTTTATCGCTACCTTTTTCAATGTAATCAAAAAGCTCCCTTATTTTTATAACAGCAAGATTATACTGGAAATCTTCAATGTCTTGCGTGACTTCTTTTATTGTCTTGTTAACTTTGCTTTCAAGTCTTGCATCTTTTTTTCCTGGTTTAAAATTGTCAAAGAAATTGTATATATTATTAATGAATTTGTAGCTTCCAGATAATATTTTTTCGTTCCAGTTTGTATCTTTGTCAGGAGATGCAAAAGAAACAAGTGCAAGTCTTAATGTATCTGCGCCATGCCTGTTTATTATTTCTAAAGGCTCAACGATGTTTCCTCTTGACTTGGACATTTTTTCTCCGTCAGAAGCATGGACAATTCCCTGTGTGAAATATCTTAATGCAGGCTCATCAAATTTAAGCAATCCAAGGTCTCTTAGGAATTTTGTGTAGAACCTTATGTAAATCAAATGACCAGTTATATGCTCAGGGCCTCCGATATATTGGTCAACAGGAGCCCAGTAATTTGCTTTCTTTGTATCAAATATTCTATTTTTGTTTTTTGGGTCAGTGTATCTCAAGTAATACCAGGATGAATTAACAAAAGTGTCCATTGTGTCTGTTTCCCTTCTTCCCTTGCCCCCGCATTTTGGGCATTTTACATTTACAAAATCCTTGTTCATCTCAAGCGGATTTCCTTTTCCGAATTTTACTTTCTCAGGAAGTTTTATAGGGAGGTTTTTTTCATGCACAGGAACAATTCCGCATTTATCACAATAAATTATTGGTATCGGAGCTCCCCAGTATCTTTGCCTTGAAATAAGCCAGTCTCTTAATTTATACTGAATTTTCTTTTTTCCTAATTTTCTGAATTCAAGAACTTTTGTTACATGCTCTTTTGCTTCTTCACTTGAAAGCCCATTAAACTCTCCTGAATTTTTTAATGTTCCAGATTCTGTATAAGCTTCTTTTTTAATATCCCCGCCAGAAATAACTTGTTTTATTGGAAGCTTGTATTTTTTTGCAAATTCAAAATCTCTTTGATCATGTGCAGGAACAGCCATTACCATTCCAGAGCCATAATCAGCAACAACAAAATTTCCAGCATAGATTGGAATTTTCTCATTACTTATTGGATTTATGGCATAACTTCCTGTGAAAACTCCTTCCTTGTCCATTTCTTCCATTTCTTTCTCACTTACAGATTTTATTTTCTTCAAAAATTTCTCAACTTCTTTTTTTTCTTTTTCTTTGACAAGTTCCATAAGTTTTGCATGCTGGCAAGAAACAACCATAAATGTAACTCCAAAGATTGTGTCAGGCCTTGTTGTGAATATTGGCCATTTTTCCCCGTTTATTTCAAAAAGAATTTCTGTTCCCTCACTTCTTCCTATCCAATTCCTTTGTATAAGCTTCGCTCTCTGCGGCCAGTCTATTTTATCCAAGCCAGAAAGCAATTCTTCTGCATAATCTGTTATTTTTAAGAACCATTGCTCAAGATGTCTTATCTCCACATTTGTATCTTCATGCCTCCAGCATTTTCCAGAAATAACTTGCTCATTTGCAAGAACTGTTTGGCACTTAGGGCACCAGTTTACAGGTGATTTTTTTCTGTATGCAAGTCCTTTCTCGAACATTTTCAAGAATATCCACTGGTCCCATTTGTAATAGTCAGAGTCAGATGTCTTAAGCATCCTTTCCCAATCATAGCTCCAACCCATTGCTTTCTCTTGCTTCATAAAGTTGGCAATAGATTTCTTTGTGTACTCCTCTGGATGAGTTCCTACTTTTATTGCTGCATTCTCGGCAGGCAATCCAAGTGAGTCATATCCAACGGGGTAAAGAACATTATATCCCTGAAGCCTTTTGAATCTTGCAAAAATATCCCCTAATGAAAAAACAAATGCATGGCCCATGTGAAGCCCTTCTCCTGAAGGGTATGGAAACATGTCAAGAGAGTAAAATTTCTTTTTCTTTCCCTCTTTAGCATGAAAAATTTTCTTGTCTTCCCATTTCTTCTGCCACTTTTTCTCTATCTCAGAAAAGTTATATCCCATAATAAGCTAAACTCCTTGTCATTTAAAAATTTGTTGAATAACTTTAAAAAATCAGGTGTGTTTGTTTAACAATGGAAAAGATTCATGCCCATTTGGTAGGAAATTCTGTTTCAAGCAATTCACAGGATGCCTTTACTCTTTACAGAAAAAGCGGTTTCGGTGAACCTATTGGGGAAAAAATGCAATACTCAATGCCAGAAGCATTATTCTTAGTTGAAAAAAACAGAATAAAATTGTTTTACAAATCAAAAGAGCTGAGTTTTCGCGAGTTTATGAAAAAAGCCAATTCTTCTGACAAAAGAATGAGTATTAAATATCCTGTTTTCAAGAATCTAAGGGAAAAAGGATATGTTGTTAAGACAGCATTGAAGTTTGGGGCTGATTTCAGGGTTTATGACTATGGATTTCAGCAGGGAAAAGGGCATGCAAAATGGATTGTCTTTGTGGATCAAGAGTCAGGCAAACTAACATGGCATGAATTTTCTGCTAAAAACCGTGTTGCCCATTCCACAAAGAAAAACCTCCTTTTGGCGATAGTTGATGAAGAAGGAGACATAAGTTATTATGAAGTTAGATGGTTAAAACCTTAATTCTCAACTTAATCACAAGAAAATTTATAACTTCCAAGTTTCTTTGACAATTATGACTGAAGATGCTGCTCAAATAAAAAACAGGATTGTTTCCATAATGATGAGGCGCGGGCCTAGCATTCCTGTAAACATATCAAAGGAAATGGGATTAACTATTCTTTTTGCATCTGCATTTCTCTCTGAATTAGCATCTGAAAAAACAGTCAAGATAAGTCACATGCGCGTTGGGAGTTCGCCTGTTTATTACCTTCCTGGCCAAGAAACATCATTAGAAAAATTCTCGCAATTTCTTAAAAGCAGGGAAAAGGATGCATTTCTTCTTCTCAGAGAAAAAAAGTTTTTGAAAGACAGAGAGCAAAGTCCTGCGATAAGAGTTGCTTTAAGGGAAATAAGGGATTTCGCCATACCTTTCAATGCAGGAGAAGAAGTTGTGTGGAGATATTATCTTGTTCCTGAATCAGAATTCAAATTTGTAAAACTAGAATTGCCGAAAGTGGAAGAAAAGCCAATTTTAGTGCAGCAAATAAAAGAGCCAGTTGTTGAACTTGAACCCGAGCCCGGAAAAGAAAAGCCATTAGTTCATGTAATAGCTCAAGAAAAGCATGAAAAAACAATAAGAAAAGAAAAATTAGAAAAAATAAAATCAAAAGCGCCTTCTATGCAATCTGTAAAAAAGAAAAAGCCAATTAAGAAAGATGACAAATTCTTTTCAAGCATAAAAGAATTCCTTTCAAGAAATTCAATAGAACTCCTGGACATTGAGAATTTCGGCAAAAGAGAAATTATTCTTAAGGTCAAGGATAAAGGAAATGATAAGCTTCTTATCGCTTATAATAAAAGCAAAATTACCGAGAATGACATAATAAATGCGGCAAAAAAGTCTTCTGAGGCAGGGGTTCCGTACATTATTTTGGGACAGGGAGGAACGCTTAAGAAACTTGACAATCTGATAGAAGCAATCAAAAATCTTTCTTCAATAGAAAAGCTCAAATAAAAATCTTTAAAAACTTGCAAAAAAGAGAGATTAATAAGAAAAACAGAAAAATGGGAAAAATAAAGTCAAAAATGATTAAACGCTCGGCAGAAGAGCTAGTGAAACGTGGAATAGAATTTAATCCTGATTTTGATTCAAACAAAAAAGCTCTGGGCAACACAATGCCAAGCAAAAAAATAAGGAATCAGGTTGCAGGATATTTATCAAGATTGAAAAGAAGAGAAGCTGAAAAAAAAGCTCAACAGAAAAGTTTCTTGCAAAATTAATGGCTCTGAGGAGAATTTAACTCCCGACCTCGGCCTCATGAGAGCCGCGCTCTAACACTGAGCTACAGAGCCGAGAATAAAAAAGATAATTGATTTAAAAGGTTTGAGGTAAATAAACTGGTTGTCACATGAACTTCTACTCTTGTATTACACGAGAAGCATTTTATCAAAATCTTTGTAGAAAAAAAGATTGTTTGCGCTTAAACATTTAAGCTAAACTTAAATGTCTTTTAAAATATTAATATCAAATTAAAAATATAAAAAATAAAACATCAAAGGTTAGACTTATCTTCTTTTCTTTTTTCTTGCTTTTTTTCTTTTAGCCATTTTTTCTTTTTCCAGTCAAAACCTCTTTTTAATTAATAGTATTAAGAATTATTTATTTAAAAAACTTTTCCTTTTTTTCCTATTTTGGGAAAAACTTCTGAATTTTTTTTAAAGTTCACCGACGGGAAACAAAAATCATGAAAAAAGCTTGCCTGCTTTTTCAAATTTTATCTCTTTTTCGATTAGTTTTGATAAAATGTCATTAAGCTCTGAAATTTTCACTCTTATCTGTTTTTTTGTGTCTCTATCTCTGATTGTGACATCTTTTCCCTTCAAAGAATCGCCGTCAATTGTGATGCAGAAAGGCGTTCCCATTTCGTCATTTCTTGCATATCTTCTTCCGATGCTTCCTGATTTGTCATAAAGGATATTCCAGTTTTTTCTTAATTGTTCAACAACTTCCTCTGAGATTTTCTCGAATTTATCTCCTTTTACAATAGGAAAAACAGCTGCTTTTATCGGAGAAAGCTTTGGATGAAGTTTCAATAAAACATTTTGCCTTTCTTTGTCAAAAAAGTATGAATCAAACATAAAAACAAGGAATGCTCTCTCTACACCAAGACTAGGCTCGCAAATAACTTCTGGAAGAATTCTTTCTTTGCTTTCTTCATCAAAAATTTTCAAATCTTTTCCAGAGATTTTCTCATGCTGGGTTAAATCAAAATTTCCCCGGTCAGCAATACCTTCAAGCTCTCTCCATCCAAAAGGAAAATTGAATTCCAAATCCCAAGTATCTGTTGAATAATGAGATAATTCATTTTTCATGTGCTGTCTTATCCTAAAATTCTCAGAATTGGCTCCAAGTTCTTTAAACCATTTTATTTCTGTTGCAAGCCAGTAGGCATGCCAATCTTTTTTTATTATTTCTTTTTTCAAAGCGTCTAAAATTTTCATCTTAATAGGTTCTGTATTTTTTTCCTGTGATTCTGCAGAAAAAACAAGTATTTCCTCATCAGGAATTTTGTAAGGGCATTTCATACCTTTTTTTATGAAATACTCTATCTCCATCTGTTCAAACTCTCTGCTTCTAAAAAGAAAATCTCTTGGAGCAATTTCATTCCTGAATGATTTTCCAACCTGGGCTATCCCGCAGGGTAGTTTAAGCCTTGAATTCTCATAAACTGTCTTGAAGTTTGCGAAAATAAGTTGCGCTGTCTCTGGCCTCAAATATGCCTTTATAGAATCAGAAACAATTGGTCCAACAGTCGTCGTAAACATAGGGTTGAATTCCCCCTTAACTTCAAATTGAGGATTGTTTTTGTATTTCTCTGCCTCAAACTTGTCAACCTTGAATTTCTCTTTTGTTTTTTTATTGACAACAGCAACATCGATAAAACTTTCCGTATGCCCTGAAGCTTCCCAAACTTTTGGATTTGTTATTATTGCACCATCAATGCCGACGGTATCCTCTCTCTGTGAAACATGAAATTTCCACCATTGCTTTTTTATATTATTTTTCAGTTCTGTTCCAAGAGGACCAAAATCCCAAAAGCCGGAAAGCCCGCCGTAAATTTCTCCTGACTGGTATACAAATCCTTTTCTTTTGCAGAAAGCAGCAAGTTCTTCAATTGAAATTTTTGTTGGTTGAGCATCTTGGATTTCAACAGCATTTGCTTTCTTTTCTTCTTTAATTTCTTTTTTTGTATTTTCAGAAGAAATTTTTTTCTCTAGAATTTCCTTTGCTTTTTTCTCTGCATCTTTCCTGTTTTTTCCCAGATATGCAATGGTTTTTGTCTTTACTTTTCCTGTCTCAGGAATTCTTTTATTTTCATTAAGATAATAGTACTCATTATCATGAATTTTTTTCTTGACTATAAATGCCATTTTATCTGTAAATTATATTAGGCACTACAAATAGATATTTAAAATTATTGATTACTTTTTTCTTACTGCTTTTCTGACAATAAAGAATACTACAATAATCAGCAATAAAACAATCACTGCAGCAACAATGCTCGTTGTTCCCCCGCCCAAAACAGCTAATCCGCTCAAGAATCCTCCTGTAGGTGCACCGAGAACAATTGTTTTAAGATACTCGCCTGAGTAAATAGATGAAGCATAATCTGTCTTTAATGTCAATGAAACATTCTGTGATTGATTCTGGAATAATGGAGATGAGCTATTTATTGGAATGTTTGCTGTGAATGTTTTTACAGTATTTGCACTTAGATTTCTGTTCTGAGACAAGTTGGAAACTAATAAATTGCTTGAATCAAGAAGATCAAAATTAACTGTAACATTCTGCGTCTCGTTTGCCAATTCAAATAGAGAATAAATAACTCTTACTGTTCCAGAGCTTACCCTGTTTACACTTGTTAAATTAAATCCTATTTGTGTTTTAATAACATTTATTATTAATGTTTTTGTCGCTGTCGCTTCTGCACATGTCAAAGTTAAACCAATGTTATGATTTCCAAGGTCTGAGTTTTTTGGAACATTCAATGAAAGGCTGTAAGTTATGCTTGCTCCTGCAGCTATATTCTGATTTTTTGATGAAGCACTTGCCCAGTCAGGGCTATCACTTGTTAAAACGCAGTTTGTCAAATCAGCTGTTCCTGTATTCTGAACAGATAAAGAATAAGTTCCTGTTCCATCTTCATTCAAATTTTGCGTTGGAATATCTGTAATTGCAACCCCTACAGTTTGTTGGACTGGTTGAGTCAATGTTGGTGTTGTGGTATTTGTTGCTGTTGTTAAATTTGTTTGATTTTGTGTTTGTTGTGTTGTGTTTGTTTGTGAAGGTAAAACTATTGAAAAGGCAGAGGGCTGATAAGCATTTCCAAAAGAACCTGCAACATAAAGATTGAAAGTGTAACTGCCAGCATTATTAAGATTAAATGTTGAATTGCCACAATTTGTTAAAGTTGTATTTATTATGACAAATGCACTTGAAGAATTTTGAACATTGTAAGAGCAGGTTAAATTATTTCCAACAACATTAAAAGTTATTGGTATTCCTGAAGTTGAATTAAATGTTCCAGAAGGCTGAACAACAGAAGCAGATGTGTTAACTTGTTGCTGTTGTTGCTGAATAAGGGAGTAATCTATTGAAACGCTGTTTAAGTATAATGTAATATTGGTCAAATTTGTGGAATCAAAATTAACAAGGTACTGGAAATATCTATCAGTCATACTAAGGTTCATGTTAGTAATATCAATAGTAGAAAAGTTGTGGTCAGAACAATCAGAAACAGAGCAGATTCTAGCATTAAAAACAAGATTACTGCTTCCTTGAACAGTTAAGTTGTTCCATGTAGAAGTATTTCCCGCATCAAATATTTTTGAAGTATATGTTCCTGTTGTCTGGTTTCCTGATAAAACAACAGAGCTTCCATTATAAGCTGTGTTAACAAAAGTTCCTTGACTAAGGTTTGTCTGATCTCCCTGAAGAATTGCAAAGCCTGTAGGACTAAAATGAAGATAAGATATCATGAAAACAGCTGCAAGAAGCATGATAACGGCAAATATTGAAATGCTAACCTCTTTACTCATGTTTTTTCTAAGTTTTCTTGTTTTAAAAACTTTTTTGATATTTATAATATATTTGTTTTTAAAGAGATATAGTCCTTTTTTTCTAAGGATAGTTTCTTTTAAGAAAAAGTTTATAAATTAATTATGCATTGATGATTAGTTACATAGCTATGTAATAACAAGCAATTTAATGAAATGCTATAGCAGTTAGTTATAAAGCTGTGTGATAAAGATAAACATTAACGCATAGTAGATGAAAACAAAAAAAGAGATGGTTGTAGAGTTACTCAAAAAGAATTCTATGGGACTTACAATTGTAGAAATCTCTAAATTATTGAAAATTTCAAGAAATACAGTTGCAATTGTTCTTGCTGAATTAAAAGGGGAAGGAGTTATTACAATAAGGCCTGTGGGAAAAGCTAAATTGCATTATTGGGGTGGTGAACAAAAATGAAAAAGAAACTAATATTAGCAGTCTCTATTTTCGCGTTAGTATTATTGGTCAATATTATTTCTGCCTCGTTAAATGTGTCTTTAGCAGATCATGGTTCAAACATTAGAAACAAAACCAGCGGCAATCTTTTAGATTCTAGCAATTTAACTGTTTTAATTTATGATAATGCTACAGGAGGGAATTTAATTTACAATGAAACTTTTAATAATGCAATTATTAATGGTTCTTGGAATGTAATGCTTGGAGAAAATTCCTCAAATCCACTACCTTTGCAATTTGGACAAGTCTATTATAAAGATTACATAATCAATGGGGAAAATATTAATTTTACTAATTTAACAGGACAAAATGTAGATAGGCAATTCTTTTATTCTCCTCTTGGAGACATAAATTATTCTTATATTTCAAATTCACCTTGGCTACTAATCTCTAACTGGAATGCAACAAATAGCTCATATGCATTATTGAATCAATTGAATAACGGAACATATACAACATGGGCTAATTTATTTAATGGTAGTGTTGCATGGTATCAATTCACAAATAACAACTTCAACGGTACAGGTTACTTCAACACTTCAGGACAGGTTAATGG
>JBEKXS010000003.1:0-24296 GCA_049511795.1 Candidatus Pacearchaeota archaeon
ACAAGATAGCCGAATATCGTAGAAAGAACAAAGACAAGATAGCCGAACAAAAAGCTGAATATTATAGAAAGAACAAAGACAAGATAGCTGAATATTTAGCTGAATATTATAGAAAGAACAAAAGGCAGAGAATGTCAGAGAGATATTCAAAATTACTAAAAGGGGGTCTCAATTCCTCCCAAGCTTGAAAGCATGGGTATCCTTGAGACGATTATATGACACAAAAACAAATAACAAAACAAGAAGAGTTTAATGAAGCAACAAAACCAATTAGAAAATATGTAACAACTATTCCCATTCTTTTGATAGGATTTACTGTTCTATTTGGTTTTCCATTTGGAATTAATTTAATGTCTATTCCTATATTTTCATTGGGAATTATAAATTGGATATATTATTCAAAATGACAACACAAAAAACAAACACACGAGGGGGAACACAAACCCCCCAGAAAAACACAGAAACAAAGAAGAAGAAATGTAGAACTTGTTTAATTCCTTTAATTCCAAATCATCCTAAATTAAATAAGATTATTCACTTTTTATGCTAAAATGACGACTGAAACAGAAATCTTCGGCGATGATGCTGAATTAAAATGAAGCCACAAAAACGGAGAAAATTTAGATAACATGGAAAAAAAAGAGGTAGATAAAGAAGTAAAAGTCCAAAAGTCAAGCTTTTACTTGTTCTTATTCAATCGCATCAAGGAGGGAAAAACACCTTCTTCTATTTCTAAGGAGTATCAAATCCCTAAGCAAAAGCTCCAATATTATCTAAATCAGCTGAAGAAAGGAGGTTTCATAGAAAAAGTCGGTTACAAATCATGGAAAGTAAAAGTAAAAGAGTTCTCGTTAGGAACGAGACCGACAACCAACCTTCATGCCTTACAAATCAATATTCCTATTCTTTCAGGGGAAATCAAGGGGTCGGACTGGGAAGTAAAAGAAGAATTAAGAAACTGGACTCCAAAATACAAAACTTTGGACATCTTAGGAGGTCTTACCATTAAAAACAATAATAATAAATCTATCAGCATCTTTGCTCATTCAAGGGATTTGAAGGAGTTGAAGGAGATTGATGCCCTTTCTTATGATATAGTAAATTTCGCATTAGAATGGTTTAAGCGAGACTTTAATGTAACTCTTGACTTGTTCAATGCAGAAGTCAAATCTCTTCATATCGCCACTCAAGATAAAGTAAGCGAAGATATGCAGAAGCAAGGAGATAGGTTTGAATTGGACTTGCAGAAGAAGGCAGAAAAGGTTTTTCCTAAAGATAAGATAGACGGAAAAGCATGGATTGATGGTTCTCCTTTCACTTTTACAGCAGAAACAAATGATAAGGAATGGAAAAGAGCTTACTTGTCTATGCCTTTTATGATGGAAGAAATAGCAAAAGCAACCCATTATATCGCATTAAACTATGCTTCCCATGTCAAACTGGTAGAAAAAGCAAGTAAAGTAATGGAGAAGCTGGATAAAAGATTATCTCAAACTAAATTAACGGAGTTCCTATGACACTTGAACAATCAGTTTCTTCAAATCCAGATCCAGCAATTCGTTTTTATGAAAGCAACCTTACAGAAGAAGAAATAGCAAAGCTAAAGCTATTCTCCAAGACAGAGGAAGACTATGTATCCAGGTTGATTGATGCTTACAAGATGACTTTTCTAAACAAGAGATATGAGATAGTAAGAGGAGAAGAAGAATTATGAAGCAGCAGCTAATTCCCCAAGTTCAGAAAAAACCAATCATTAGAGTTCTCTGTCCTTACTGCCAGAAGAACTATTTGGTTTTGAGAAATAGACAATCAAACTTGAACCTTTCTTTTTTTGTAAGAAAATGGAAGGAAGAAAGAGAATGGCATTGCTCTGGCGGATGTATTTCTTCTTTCCCTGAAAACTACTTTGATGTTTTTCCACAGTTTGAGAAATTTGTGGAGAGGAAAGTATGAAAGAAAAAATACAGAAAATCTTGTTCAAGATAGGAGAAGCAATCCTTACAGGATTAGGAGTTACAATAGGCGCTTACTTGGCAGGAGTAGTGATAAGAAGATGAAAGTTTGTTTATATGCAAGAGTTTCAAAAGAAGAAGAAGGAATGCAAGACCCAAACAATCAGCTTATTCCTTTAAGAAAATTCTGTGAATCAATGCAATGGGAAATAAAAAAAGAATTTATTGACAGGGCTTCTGGAGGTTCTGCAAACAGACCAGCATTTCAATTAATGTTAAGTGAAGTAAAGCAAAGGCATTTTGATTTGATTCTTATTTGGGCATTAGACAGATTTTCAAGAGAAGGAATTGTTAGCACATTAAAATATTGCCAACTTCTTAATGATTATAAAACTTCCTTAAAGAGTCTGCAGGAATCATGGTTAGATACAAGAGATGAAGGCATGGGGCAATTAATGTTGGCAATGATGGCTTGGTTTGCCCAACAAGAAAGAAAAAGAATAAGTGATAGAACAAAAGCAGGATTAAAACAAAAGAAAGAAGAAGGGAAGATTTTGGGAAGACCAAAGGGATGGAGAAAAAGTAAAATAAAAGGGGTTCAAAATCCTTCTTATAAAAACACTCAAAAAGAGGTAGAGGTTTAGATGTCCGTTTAATATGCAATTTGAAATAATCCAACTAAAAATGGGAGGATGGAAGAAACTGAAATTTCCAAGAAGATGCAAAGTATGCAACAAAGTATTAGGCAAACAGAACAAATCAGGAATCTGCTCTAATTGCTCTCTTGAAATTCGTCAAAAAAATCAACATGACATACTCCCATACCCTAAAGGGTAGGGTATCTTAAAGAAAATGGAAACAAAAACAATAAAGATTTTGAATTTATATGCTGGAATTGGTGGAAATAGAAAACTATGGACAGGAGATATAGAAGTTACGGCAGTAGAGAATGTTCCAGAGATAGCTAAGATATACCAAGACTTTTTCCCTAATGATAAGGTAATAGTAACAGATGCACACCAATTTTTATTAGAACATTTTAAAGAATTTGATTTTATATGGAGTTCTCCACCTTGTCCAAGTCATAGTAGGATAAATACTATGTTAGTAAATGGAAGAGGGTTTAAAGCAAAGTTTCCAGATATGAAACTTTATGAAGAGATATTGTTTCTACAAGCATACTTTAAAGGGAAATGGATTGTTGAGAATGTTAGAAGTTTTTATACTCCTTTAATTAAACCACAAGAAAGAGGTAGACATTATTATTGGAGTAATTTTGAGATAGGATATTTAGGAAAAAGTAAGAAAGTTAGGAATGATAAAGGTTCAATTTTGAGTTTAAAAATGAAAGATAGAGAAATGGTTGTTAGTGATTTTAAAGATTATAAAGGGGATAAAAGGACTTTGATAAATAATTGTGTAGAACCTATTGTAGGATTATTAATATTTGAAATGGCTTTCAAGAAACCACAAAAAACTTTATTAGAACAAAAAGGGGGTCTCAATTCCTCCCAAGCTTGAAAGCATGGGTATCCTTGAGACGATTATATGAACACAAAAGAATTCTTCACTAAGTGGAAGCAGGGAATAGAAGCAATAACACCTTACCAGCAAGTCAGGGGTCAGTTATTCAGCATAATCCCAATCTTCATAGGAATTATCATAGGAATAATAGTAACAATAAAATCTCATACTTGGTGGCTTGTCTTAATTTTAGGTGGCTCTTTAATCCTGACTTTCTTCCAATTTATAGGAATGCTGCAAAGATTTTTAAGGTTGAGAGTCCAAAGAGATATTATGAAGTCCATGCAGGATGTGATTCCAGGAGGTTCAAGTGAAACCAAGACTCCTTAGATTTCTTGCAGGGCTTTCAATAGCTTCTTCTCTTATGTTTATTCTTAGTAACATTGCAGCAATAAATGATGTAATGAAAGCAAACATTCCAAACAAATTTCCCATTTATCTTGAAGCCATCATTTATCTTGTTCTTCTCATCGTTGATTTGATTGTCGCATTTCAGCTGTGGGAAAAGGCAAAGAAGAGGTTAAAGTAATATGGTAAATAATTGTTTATGGTGTGGAGAACCAATTTTAGAAGGAATAAATAGGGAATATCATCCAATTTGTGTTAAAAGGAAATATAATTTTAATAATAGAAAAAAAGCATCAGAGTATTTCCAAAAGAACAAGGAGAAGATTTATTCAGTTAAGAGAATTTATAACATTAAAAATAAGGAAAAAATAGATGAAATAAAAAGAAAGTATAGGATAAAGAATAGGGAAATTCTAAATAAAAAGGCATTAAAACATTCTAAAAAAAATAGAGACAAAATAAATAAATATCATAAAGAATGGAAGAAAAATAACAAAAAGATAGTTAATGCAGAAAATCAGGCATCTATAAAAATTCAATTATTAGATTCTTGTCAAATTTGTGGAAGTAAAGAGAATCTACAAAGACATCACTGGGATTATAACAGACCATTATTAGTTACTACTTTATGTAAAGATTGTCATAGAATTCAACATATAAAGAACTTTGAAAACAGTTTCTTTGGGAGGGTATCTTGTTAGGAGATGTCTGGGATTGGATAGCAGAAAAAACAGGAGAAAGCTGGGAAACATTCTTAGGATATTTTTCTAATCTTAATGAATTCTCTACTCCTGGATTAGTTGGAGGAATAATCTGCATGGGCTTTATTTTCTTCGTAAGGGGAAAACTTCTCAATCCATTCATCAAGGCAATGCCAGTAGCTCAAGGTGTTATAACTTATATTATTTGTTTTGCAGGAGCATTTATTGTAGGATACTTATTCATGAAGAGGGCATTTGAACAATGAAAGGAGGTCTATGGGAGAACGATTTGAAAGATTCAAGCTGGACTTGCACAATAAAATAAAGCAGGGAACAATAGAAAGCAATCTGAATGGAGAAAGAGTCCTGATGAAATATGGAGGTTGGCATATTGGATTCTTTGACTTGAGAACCTGGCATGTTATCAATCCGCCAGTAGTAGAAGAAAATGGAAAGCTAAAGATGAATTGGCCTAACTTTATTTTTGGAGGTTGGAAGAATCTCTGGAAACTTGTAGGAGTAATAATAGTATTCGGAGCTGTTTTATTGAGCTATTCTAATATAGTAAACCAATTCAATCATTTAGTAAAGACTTGCACACCTTATTCTGTTAATTTGTCAGCTGCATTGAAGTAATTAGTTATTTTTTTGGATTTAACTTACCCTTCCTTTACTTTTTTCTGATTTCCTTAGCCAGGTTAATTATTATAAAGTATACTTATAACCGAGAATTAGACAAAAAACCTTATTAGCCGTGTTTTTCCGACACTTCGCCGTCATTTTCTTCTGAGGTATCGGAGTATTCTTCAAGTATCTTGTAAATTTCAGCACGGCTCAAGCCACAAATCTCTGAAATCTCCTTTGCAGGTATTCTTTTCTTTTCTTTTAGGTAGACTATCAGCTTATTCCTTTGCTGAACCTTCTTATCCTGGTTCTGTTTGTTCTTTGATTGTTCAATCAGATGCTTTCCTTTCATCTTCTCATACAAATCCCAGTCAGCAATCCATTTCTTTGTATATCTTCCCCTGAAGTTAGGTTTCTCTGCATTGTAATCAACAAACTTGTTCCCTTTGACATACAATTTCCTTTTTTCATCCCTTCCGAAAGCTGCAAAGTAACCTCTTTCAAAAGAATCAGAATAAACAACGAACAAATGCGAAGTCCTGAAGATAGCAATGCCTTTAGACAAGTCAAAGAAATTAGGAAGGCAAAGAATAATGAATAATCCTTTCTGCCTTATTAGTTGCAGATGGTTTACAATCCTTAAAAATTCAGCAGAGCTTGAAACTCTTGAATTTAAGCTCTCAAAAGATTCATCAAGCATGAAAGCCATACCTGTTTTGGCATCAGGACTTGCTGTTCTTTCAATCAATCCATTTTCTCCTGTTCCTGTAAAGCATATTCTGTCTTTTGCATTGAATGAAGGGTCAAGAAACTTGCATATCTGCTGTGTGAATGTAGATTTCCCTGTTCCTGGAATCCCTGCGACAATAGCCAAGTAATCCCATCCCCTTTTCAATACAGAATTTTTTACAGCTTCAAGATTTTCCTTTAATGTTTCATCAATATACATTTCATCATCAGAACCATCATCTCTTTTTGCAGGGACTATCATTATTTGTTCAGGTTCTTCTTATCTTCCTTAGGGGGAATAAGATAACCATATTTTTTTAGAGTATCCATTAATAGTTCACTGTAAGAATCCAGATTTTTAATAAGTTCACTTCCATAATTCTTTGAGAACTCAACTTTCTTGGAAAGATTGAATCCAGAATATGTAGTAACCTGAAGTCCGAATGTATTGTTCAGCTCTTTTTCTTTTTCAACAAACTTTTCCCTCTCATCCTGCTTCAAATTAGCAACGATAATCATTCTTATCGCCTTAAGATTCCTAAAGCATGTTTCAAAATTATATCTTATGTAATTATTTGTAGCTGCATTGAGAATAATCGCTATTTGTTCAATAATTGCCTGGGATAAATTCCAAGCAACCTCTTGACTGTCAGAAGTGTATGCCATAATTATGAAACTATAAAAAACACAATCTTTATTAAGTTTGTGTTTATATTAAAATTATGGAAAATCGCAAGATTCTTCCCTTCATGAAGGAGGGTAGTAAAGATGTTAGGAAATTTAATAACTGGGTTCTTGATTATTCTCGTTGGAGTAAATTTAGCCCCAACAGTTGCTAACCAGGTAGCTGCACAGACAAGCAATACAAACTTCACAAACGGCTCTTCTGCTGTTCTTAGTTTGGTTACATTGTTCTTTGTCCTTGCAGTCGCTGTAGCAGCAATGGATATAGCTGTCGTTGGACTCAGACAATCAGGACTTATAATTTAAGTTTCCACATTTGAAATAAAATGTTAGGAAATTTAATTACAGGATTCTTGATTATCTTGGTTGGAGTGAATATAGCTCCAACAGTCGCATCACAAGTCCAGGTAGCAGTTTATCCATGGTCAAACGGAACAGGGCCAGGAGCAAACTTGACCCCAAGCGATAACTTCACAAACGGTTCAGGAGCAGTGCTTACACTTGTAACACTATTCTTCGTTTTGGCAGTTGCTGTTGCTGCGATGGATATTGCAGTAGTAGGCCTTAGACAATCAGGACTCGTCATATAAAGAGGAAAAGAGAGAATGAATCATAAAATTCACAATGGGAACGATTTGTTTAAAATGATTTTTTGTTCCCTTCTCTTTCTTAGTCTCATTAGTTTTGCTTCTGCTTCTTTCGGCTACGGAAATATAAATACTTCCACAAAATATGGATATGGAAATATTTTCACAACATCTCCCCAAGTAAATAATTATAACAATACATATACAAATGTAACAAATGGAACAGATAGCTTTGCAGGAAATTTCTCCAACTTCTCCTCTGTTTATGCCATCGGAACTAATGGAACATTTTATCTCGCTTCAAATCCTTCTTCATTCATAACTGCTTCTTCTCTTTCTCCTTATCTTCTTATAACAAATTGGAACTCCACAAATTCATCTTATAACACTTTTTTAACAAATAATACTTTCTTGCAGATTTCAAATTGGAATTCAACAAATTCAAGTTATAATACAGCTTTTTTTTTAGCAACCAATAATACTTTTATGAAATTCTCGGATTGGAATAGCACTAATTCAAGCTATCTTACATCAGAAACTTACTGGAATGGAAATTGGTCTGCATTCAAAACAATAAATCAATCTGTAACCAATAATACATTCTTACAAATAAGCAATTTCAATGTTACAAATTCCTCTTACCTAACTTCCTATACAGAAACAGACCCAAAATGGACTGCTAACTATTCAGGATTCCTTACAACTCAAAATTATGCTCTTAATTGGAATAACAACTGGACATGGTTTAAAACAATTAACACAACTATCTCCAATGGAACATTCGCACAATTAGTTTCAACATCAAATCCTACTACGGCTAATTTCACAGGCAATCTTTCTGTATTCCAGAACTTCACAGTTGATTCAGGAACATTCTTCGTAGATGCACTTCATAATTATATTGGTGTCAATCTTTCAACTCCTCAAAATGCACTGAATGTTTTTGGAGATGCAAACATAACAGGAACAATATACACAAATTTCAATCAGAATTTAACAATACCTTATTTGTTGGCAACAAACAATACTTTCACTCAGCTTACAATCCTTAACAACGGAACATATACAACATGGGCAAATATTTTCAATGGAACAATAGCAACCAATGGAACACAAAATAACTTTTCAGTTGCAGGGATAAACACAAACTCAATAAGGATAAATGGAACAAATGGAAACCAGAGTGCAAAATACAATCTTCATGTCAA
Source organism: Candidatus Pacearchaeota archaeon (assembly GCA_049511795.1). Lineage (GTDB taxonomy): Archaea > Nanobdellota > Nanobdellia > Pacearchaeales > GW2011-AR1 > ASMP01. The sequence goes on from JBEKXS010000003.1 coordinate 8,358, forward strand.
TGGAAGTGCAGGAAAGATATGCTGGATAAATTATACAGGAGGATTGTTCAACTGGTCTGACTGCCCACAAGGTTAAAATGAAAAAACTATATTCAAATAGCAAGAAAGGAGAGAAAAGATGAAAAAGATATATTTGTTTTTGATGGCTTTTCTTCTGATAGGAGTAGTCAGTGCTTCAACAAATGACCTCGGCTTCTTTGCCCCTGGCTCATGTGTTCCCTTGATTCAGACCTGCTCCAACAACTGCACATTCAACAACATCAGCTCAATCTATGTTTCAAATGGAGGAGGAACTCCTACAGTAACTTCCTATTCTTCCCCTCTTGTAATGACAACGACAAATAATTTCTCCTACAATTACACTTACTGCAATACAACCTCGCTGGGAAATTATTATGTCAATGGATATGGAAATGACGGAGGAACACAAGGAAATTGGACATACCAGTTTGAAATAGGATTTCCAATGTGGCTTGTTATTGTCTTCATGATTTTCTCCTATGGTCTTGCCATAATGGGCTTCTTTATGTATAAGAACGAATGGATTTCTCTTGCAGGGGGAATGATGATGCTTCTCCTTGGAATTTACATAACTTCATACGGAATTTCAATCTACAACAATACCCTGACTTTGGCGATTGGGTATTTCACTATTGCACTTGGAGGAGTTGCAGCATTAGTTCCAATAGGAGAAAGATTGGAAGTAGATTTCAATCGGTTCGGATAAAAAGGAGGAAAAATGGCAGAAGACAAAAAAGAAGTTGAGATAATCCAAGTTCCTACACAGACAGCTTCGGCATTCAAGCTCCCAGACGGAAGAGTGCTTAACTTTGACGAATATCTCACTTGGATTGGAAACATTCTCATAAAACTTGAAAAAGTTTGGAGCAAATAATGATTAAAGGATACATAAGCCAGGCAGACCAGATGGTAGAAGTAACAATAGCAGGAGATGGACTGAAATTCATGGACATCACGAATGACGATTTGATAATGCCTAATTTTGTCTATCTCAAGGTCATCCAAGAGTTCCCTGACTTGAAGGATGACAAAGACTGGGCAGCAAAGGCATTTGAAAGATTCAAACAGCATTTCCTCAAGATAGAAGGCGAAATGAACAGATTAAAATACATAGTGGCAGAAATGATTAAACAAGGTTACAAGCCAGAATATTACGAAGAAAACGGATTCAGGCGAAGGAGGTTTGAATGAATGAGCTTCAACACGGACTTGAACTCAGTATTGAGTTTTGTTCTTCCGATAGTTGCTCTTTTTCTTTTCATGGTTGCAGCATACGGAGTTGTAAAGCAGATTTCTTTTGGAGAAGCATACAAGGAGATAATGGAAAAAATAAGGGAGGGATTATCTAATGGCAGATGAAGATTTTGATTTAAGCAAATTATCTCCAACGGAGCAGGAAATAGTCAAGGCAGAAGTAGTAAGAGTCTTCGGTTCTGAAAAGATTGGAAATATCCATGAGTTTCTTACAAAAGTAATTCAGGAAGGCGACACGACAAAGTTGGGTTATCTTACAAAGGAAGAAGTCGGCTATCCTCATTTAACTCTCCGTTCTTATAAAAAATTAGCACACATGTCAAAAGAATTTGAACTGCCTGAATTTACAGATTACTTTGACAATCTTGCACACAATGTCGTTGCATCTCCAAGTCTGTCTAAGGAAGGATTCTTACTTCTATTGTCAATCACAGAGAAGAAAAAATCAGAGCTTAAGATTCCAGGGCAGAAGAAAGAGAACAAGGGATGGTTTGGAAGCAAGAATACTCCAGAAACAGCAGGAGATAATTTATGATAGTTGAAAGGAGGAGATATTGATGGCAGAAGAAAATAAAGAAATCAAGCCAGAAGAAAAAACTCCCCTTCAGAAGATAGATGAAATACATAATCTTTTTGTTCCTGCAGACGATAAAAAGCTGAAGAAGAAGGAGCTTAAAATTCCAAAGATTTCAAAAGGAAAGGCGAAGAAGGGATGGGTAATAGTAGAAAAGATTGATACAAACAGAAATATCAGCTTTGAGAAACAGCAAGTAGCACAGGATATATTCAAGATGAAGGATGGAATTTTACATGCCACAGACGGAAGGGAAATATTCTTCTACAAGAATCTTCCCTTGATTCATCAACCAGCATGGAGAATAAATCCATTTGACCCTGTAACAGAAAAAGGAGAATTGACAAGCAGGAACAATGTCTATGGATTAAAACCAATATTAGCAGAGATAGAATCAGGAAAATATGTTGAGCAGAAGAAAAGAGGAGGATTAGGAGGTATCTGGATGATTATTTTAATCATCGGTGGTGGATACTTGTTAGGTCATTCCCTATTGCATATATTTTGAGCTACGGAAAGGCAAAATGGAATCCTTATGGGGATTTGGAAGGATACAACATAGAAATAAGCATTCGTGATAGTGCAAACAACAAAATTGACCATTACAGAATATACAATGAGAATCAGTATCAAGCAGTCCTGAAGGAAATAAAGAACAAATATGGATTAAAGTATCCTATTGAAATAAAGGAAGTGGAAAAGAAGCAGACTCCTTTAACTATGACTGCAACACAGATTAAGATAGAAGCAGGAATAGAAGAAACGGAAAAGAAAACACAATCTATTTAAAGTTTAAAATACATGTAAATTGATGAAATGGTTTACTATAAAACCAATAGTCAATAAAGCAAACAACCAGATTAATATTTCCCTTCCTAAAAAGGAACTGCCCTCAGAACTATTAAAGGATATTCATACAAATAAAAAGATTGAAATAACATTCAAAGGGAGGAAACTAAAATGAGATTTAAACTTATAGATAATAACGAACCAGCAGATAGGAGAGATTTTTTATTTATATCTGCCATTTGTTTTGTCCTTGCACTTACTGTTCTTGTTGCACCTTTAATTGCTCAACATCTTTCAACTCAGCATATTGTTTATCAATCATTGATTCAAAACCAATGCCTTAAATGATAAATAATAAAACCATGATAATCAATTCAAGCCAGAAGATGAGTTTCTGTGGTTGATACAAATACAGTAGTTAATGCAGCATTTCTATCAGGAGCAGCAGCATCAAATGCAGGAATTACAAGTAGTTCTTCCTCATCTTCAACAGCAGCTACTAATTCAGGATTTAATGCAGCAGGTCAGGCAGTAGTTCAGAATGCTTTTGGAGGTTGGTCTCCAGTTATCAATGGAGTTGTTCAAAATCAATCAGTATTAGGTCCAGTATCTCCAGCTTCAATAAATGTTTCAGGTGGAGGAGGTTATTTCGGCGGAGGTGGTGGGGGCGGAGTTTTTCAATCAACTCCTTTCACTTCTTCTATTCTTGGAGGTTCAGGAGCTTTAAGTGGAAGTCAGGCAGCACAACAAGCAGCACAAAATGCAGGACTTTCAGCTTCTCAATTATCTTCTTACCTTACTTCCCAACAGGCAGCAGCACAATCAGCAGCAAGATTAGCAGCTCAAAGTAACATAGCTGTTGGAGATATATATGTTCCTGGATTAAATATGTATTCTTCAGGAGGAACAAAAGACCAGACAGCAATATTAAGATTTCCAACACCATCAGAACAGAAGAAAATAGATTTAGCAAATGCACAAGGTTCTTTTTCCAACCTTCCTCCAGTTAAATTCTTAAAAGGAGAATATGGATTTCAGCAAAAGACATTGAAAGGAACACCAATAAATCAATCAGCAACAAGCAGTTATGGTCAGCCAACAATCCCTTCAAATTATACTGGCTTTAATGTCTATAAGACAACAGATGACTTATTCCAAAAAGGAAATGAGATATTTACAAAGAATATAAATCCACTTCTTATCAAGGCAGGAGTTAATAAAGAGCTTGTCAATACAAATGTTTCTGTTCCATCAAATCTTCCTGGACAGCTTCTTGTTACTTCCTTTTTCAGCCCTTTGCTAAATACAGGGAGTTATTCACAAGAAGCAGCACAAGAAGTAGCAAATGGAGAACTTAGATATGATTATGTAAAGGGAATATGGGTAAGAGTAAATAAGATAACTGGAGAAGTAACTCCTGCAGTAACAAGAGATAGTGCCTTAGCTGAATTTAAGGCATCTCCAGAAGAAAGACAAATATCTATATTAAAAAAAGCATTTACCCACGAAGGACTTAATCCAGATGCTACCCCAATACAAAAAGTCTATCTTGACCAGCCAAGTTTATTAAAGGATGTAGAAAAAGCAAAATCATTTATGAAAGAAGCTGGATTGACTGAAGAACAAGCAAACAATCTTATATACAAGTTATTTCCAAAATTAAAACCTAAACTTCCTGCAACTGCAATTTCTTCAGACACAATTTTAAATGAGCAAACACAAACACCAGTTGCTCCAGTTTCTTCTGGCTATGAAATTAATGCCGAGATACCAAATACAAGAGGAATAAGCAAAATAACTGCTGCTTCTCAAGTTCCTGCAGAACCTCCTCCACAGAATATCTTAGTCGGAGGAAATCAGCTTTCAACTTCTTATGTAGGAACAAATCAATATGAAAGAACAGCAGGAGGATTATTACCAAAATCTGCAACCAATCTTAAAATCCAAATGAACGAACAAAGTTCAAGTCTTCTTAATCCTGCTTCTTTGTCAATTAGTGAAGGGTTGTCTTCTTTGTCAAATCAGGCAAGTTCCTTAAGTAATCCGTCTGCAAGTCTTTCTTCTTCTGCTTCAGTTTCAAGTTCAGCTTCGGCTTCAAAAAGTGCATCAGAAACATCACAAATTAGTAATTTATTAAATCCAGAATCTTCTCTTTCTATAAATCAACAGGCATCTACTTCTCAAACACAAGAAGAACAGCAGAATCAAAATCAAAGAACAAAGTCAAAGGGATTAAGTCTTCTTCTTCCAAGCAATCTTTTAAACAAAGTAAAAAATATTGTCAAAAAACAAGCTCATATCTACGAAGCTCTGACAATAAGAAAAAAGAAGTTAGTTCCTTTGGGAGATTTCCTTTCTGCTGATGAGGCATTCAAAAAAGGAGAGGAAGTCAGCAGAAGAACTCTTGCTCGTTCTTCTTTGGTTATAGCAAAAGATACAGGGCAATTCATCAAACCTTCTAATCTTCCAAATGACTTCAGGTTCTCTAAAAGAAATCCCTATCAGTTAGTTCAAAGGAAAGCATTGAACAGAGGAACAGGAGAAGTTCCAGAAATTCAGGCAGCAAAAAGAAGCTCTGGAAGAAGATTCACTCCAACTAAATCATTCAAGAAAGGAAGAATATGAACAACAAAGGAGCAAGTATTTTTGTAGTCTTCATGTTTGCAATGTTACTCTTTGCATTTGGATTAGCAATAGCATCTGGATTAAATTCTGCTGTCCAATCTGTCAGAACAACTTGGGGTTGCACGACAAACTTTACTACAATGGATTATGGAAATCAAGTTGGTTGCACAGTATCTGATTTATACTCTCCTTTATTTGTAGCAATCATTTTTGGTATTGCAGGTAGCTTAATAGCAATAAAAATAGGAGGAGCATGAACAATAAGGCACAGGGTTTATTTATGGGATTGGTCTTCGCAGTAGTAATCTGGATAGCTGGAATCCTCTTTCTTCCAATAGTAATAAGTCTTGTTGATACAGGAAGAACAGGGCTTCAATGTTCTTTAGGTTCAATAACAGATGGAACTAAATTAATGTGCTTGATGATGGACGGAGCTATTCCTTACTTGATTTGGACAATTATAAGTCTTTCAATAGGATTAATAATAGAGGGAAGATTAAGATGAAGAAAATAATGTTTGCTTTAGTGTTTGTAATCATTCTACTTAGCATGGTTTCTGCATATACTATGGAATCAAGTTTGACAAACTGGACTAACTTTACTACTCAATCATCAACTTCACAAAGTTTTTCAGGAGTTCAATTCACAGTTATAGGTTCAGGCATTTCTTTTAATACAGTAAATGTTTCCTCAATTAATAATGCTACTTCTGCTTATTTGGTTAATGCAAGTTCAAGTGTTGTTTTGAATAGTGCTTATAACAGAACAGGCAATCTTTTTGTTTTCCCTAAAAATATAAATTTAAACACTTCTGCTTCATACTGGATCCAGTTTGATGCCAATGGTTCAAACTTTAATTATGCAACGGAACCAGTTGCAGGAAGTTTTTATCCAGTTCTTAGTAATGGAATAAATTATACAGGAAGAAACACAGATAACAACCCAACAATTCTTAATGGACTTTTTAGCATAGGGAATCTTACCAATCCTATTTTAGCTGGAGCAATTAGTGTAGCTCTTAATTCTCCTGAAGACAATACACAAACAAATCTTAACTTAACATCTTTCAATGCAACAGAAACACCAAGCACATTTAGTCTTGTCAATGCAACCCTTTACACTTGGTTCAATAATGGAACTTTGTTTAATACTTCTACACAAACAATAACAGGAAGTGTGGCAAATGCGACAAATTGGAGTTTAAACCTGCCAATATATAATAATTATCTTTGGAATGTATTGGGAGTTCAGGGAAATGCAAACGGAACAAACAGTTCTTATGCTCTTAACAATAACACTTTAGTTTTTACTCCTTTGATTACACAGGGAATAACATTCAATCCATTCACTTACGAAACAGCGAGTGAAACATTTTATGCAAATATATCTTCAATATCTATTCCAACAAATGCCTTTTTAATCTACAATTCAAGCACATATCCAGCAAGTATAATAAACATAGCAGGAAATTATTATAATCTTTCCTCAACAATAGACATTCAACCAGGAGTTACAAATAATACTTTCTATTTCAATACAAGCATAAGAGGATTTACAACAACAACAAATTCATCATCTCAGGGAGTCTATAATGCTTCTTTATTAATGACAAGCAGTGCAGCATGTAATTCAGGATGGCTTCCTTATCTTAATCTGACATTCCAGGATGAAATCAATTCAACCATGCTGAATGGAACAATGGGAACTGCAAATGTTACTTATTGGCTTGGAACAGGAACACAGACTAAAAATCTATTAACTTCAAACTCGTCAGGAAACCAATTCTATCAGCTTTGCTTTGCTCCACAAAATAGGACAATAATCACAAATTATAATTTTGAATATGGAGCAACTGGCTATCCTGGAAGAAATATCGTATCAACTAATGTTCCCTTGACAAGCTCAATAACAAATAATGTTCTTTATCTTCTTCAGCAAAGCCAAGGGCAGATAGTTACATTCCAAATGGTCAATTCTGCAACCCAACCTATTTCAGGAGTTTATGGAACAGCATCAAGGGTAATAAATGGAGTTTCAACAGTTATAGGTTCAGGCATTTCAGGAAATGATGGTGGAATTGCTTTCTTTTTGAATCCCTTGTCTCAATATTCTTTCTCTTTCTCTTTAGCAGGATATACTACATTTACGGAAACAATATTCCCAACACAGTCAGGATATACAGTAACATTAAGCTCTACAGCAGGTGGAGGAGCAAATGATTATACAAGGGGAATAACACAGACAATCCAACCTACAATAGGGGAATTGACAAATGGAACTTATTATCTTTTCAACTATTCTGTAGGAAGCACTTATTGGACTCTGCAAAATTTCAGTTTCAGTCTATATAGAAATAATGGAACTTTGATAGGAACACAGTCTTCTACTACTCCTGGAACTCTCACTTTGAATGCTTCCACATCTAATTATACAAGTCTGACAATGTATTATTATTATGGAATCAATGGAACAATAACTAATTCTTCTGTTACTTGGATTATTTCCAATCCTGGAAGCTATGGAATCTTGACATTATTTACTGATTTCAAGAATTATTTGATTGGAGGATTGTTTGGAGCAAATGCCTTCGCAGTTGCTTTAATTATTTACTTGGTAATCTTCATTTCAACAGGTTTAATCGCCTGGAAGGTAGGATACACAGCTCCAGGAACAGTTATAGCAGTCTTTACAGGGTTAGTCATCATATTTGATGTGGCCTTAGGATTTGATAGTGTAATGAATCCAGCAAATGCAGTTCCTTACTTCCCAAGCATATTCATGTTAATCTTAGCTATAGCAGGGATACTAAGAGATAATCAAAGATGAAGATAGTCTGGAATTACATATTTATTCTGACAGGAACAGCAATCTTGCTTCAGTTAGCAGGAATACAGATAGGTGGATTGACTCAATTATTCAATCTTATAGGTATAACATTCAATCAGTCAGCAATTAAGTCAATCAGTTCAAATCCAAGTTTCTGGAATGCAATCTTTGGTTCAGGAATAGGAATATTAATAGGTGTAGGAATAGGAGTCATAATAGGATTCTTCACAAGAGCAACTCCTGAAAACTTTATTATACTTCCATTCATAACAGGAACTTTAACAATTTATGTTTCAGCAATATACTCAATAATAACATACAGCACTTCTTTCGGATGGGTAGGAGTTGTAATAGCTGCGATACTTCTTCCTTATGCTATCAGCTTGATTGCTGCTTTGGTAGATTATTTTCGCGGTGGAGATTTTTGAAAAATGGAACAAAAAAAGAAAATAATATCTGAAGAAACGAGAAAAAAGATTAGCGAAGCCCTTAAAGGAAAAAAGTATCCAAGAGAATTGTATCCAAATCGTTCTACAACAGGAAAGAAATATAAATGGAAAGTAAAAGATTTTATTCCTAAAAATTTAAATGTATTCATAGAAAGTGGAAAGAATACAAGATTCAATAAAAATATTATTCCTTGGAATAAAGGATTAACAAAAGAAACAGATGAAAGAGTGAAAAAATATAGTGAAAATTTAAAAGAAATAGCTAAAACAGGAATATTTATTCCAAATTCTCCATTCACTAAAGGGCATAAGTCTTATACTCCAGAACATCTTTCTGAAGAACAGAAGAGAAAGATAGGAATTAAGAATAAAGAACATAGAAAATATCAGGTATTTCCTATTAAGGACACTTCAATAGAACTAAAAATACAATCATTCCTTAAGCAGTTAGGCATAGAATACATTGCTCATGGATATATGCACATTGAACATGGTTATCAATGCGACATTCTTATCCCTTCAACTAAAACAATAATAGAATGTGATGGAAACTACTGGCACAAATATCCTAATGGAACAGAGATAGACCATATTAGGACAAAAGAATTAATAGAAAAAGGTTATAGAGTAATAAGATTATGGGAGCATGAGATTAAGAAAATGGACTTAAATCAATTTCAGGGGAAAATTTTATGAGTATCACATACATAAACCCACTTAATTTATACACAATCTTCGTAACCTACTTAGCAGGAAACCTGACTGTCTTTATTTTCTTGGCAATGATAGGAATAAGTCTATTAGCAGGAAGATTCAGGATGCCTGACAGGGTATTCATGAGTTTAATCGCTTTGTTTGGAATAATAATGAGTCAGTATCTTGGTGGCTTGTATGCCTTAATGATAGTAGTAGCAGGACTTGTAATATATTATCAACTCGCAAAGGAGGTAAAATACTAATGGGAATCAGTGAATTTTTATCCAGTTGGAGAGAGAAACGAGCAGAAAGAAAGGAATATGAGAAGCAGCTTGAAGACCATCAACATGCAGAAAAGCATCTTGAACAGAAAAAGAAGACTCCCATGGAAAGGGAACTGGAGAAATACAAGGAACAGGACAGGCAGAAGCAGATTACAGATGAGGTATTAAAGAGAAGAAGAGAAAAGAAGTATGAGATAGAGATGAGAAACACTCCCATAAACATAAAGCCGATTTTCAGGGATGAGAAGAACAGGAATCTCTTTAATTCAGAAAATGTATTCACAAAGAAACTTCCAAGACCTAAGATAAATCCATTCAAGGGAAAAAACATATTCATTGAAAGGAGGAAAAAATAACATGGGAATATTAGACACAATTCCAGCACTTCAATCTACTGCTTTAGTAGCTAAAAATGTAAAGGAAGTAAAAACGGAAATTAAGCCATCAAAGAAACCGCAAAAGTCAAACTTTGTAAAAAGTGCAGTAAGGAATATAGTTGGAGTAAATCTTATAGGAGCAACTGCTAATGCAATAAAATCAGCAAATTTGAATGTATAAAATGACGAAAGAAAACAAATTTATCAAAGGATACGGAAAAGCAATAGGAAAAATAAATATTTCAACTCCAAAATATAAAGAGACAAAGAAGTCAGGTGGAAATTTCCTACTTCAATACTCCAAAGGAATCAATACTAAACTGCAGAAGAGGGTAAGATGAAAGGAGGTGTAAAATGAGCAAATACTGGATACAGAAGGCATTAGCCAAGCACGAGAAGGGAGCTTTGCACAGGGAGTTGGGAATACCAAAAGGCAAGATAATTCCAAATAAGGAGCTGAAAAAGATAGAACATGCTCCTTTGGGAACAAGAGTAGAAGGGCATAAGGTTACACATCTCCTGAAAGAAAGGGCAACATTGGCAGAGACATTGAGGAAGTTCCACAAGAAATAGAGGAGGTATAATAATGGCAAAAAAGGGAAAGAGAAGCAAAAAGAAGATAGTAACTTTGTAGTGGCTACATCCATAATATTTAAATAGTTGTAGTGCCTAATTAAATTGGTCTTCAGCTGGGTTAAATCCCAGCTCTCATACTCATTTTCTTAGTTACCACTTGATAGTTAATAGTGTTCACTAAGCTAACCTTCATGCACACAGAAAAGCTTAAATAGTTACTTACTTACTATATTTCATGAAGACCATAAACGAAACATTCACGGATGATGAATTTAATTCTCTGTTGAAATTGAAGAAGGATTTGTCTTGGCATGATTTTATTCTATCATTAATTCAAGAACAAAATGGAAGACCAAAAACTAATAAAAATAATTGAACAGCTGAAAGAAGTAAGAACACAGACAAAAAGCAAAGTCCCAGATGAAACATTGTTTGATGCAGCAGTAAGAATTTATAACTCAGAAGAAATTGAGAATCATAGGCAGGGGAATAAAACTTTTTCACCAAAGGTTGCTTACCCAAAAATCCATACTGTTTTTTCGGATTCCCCTGCTACTTCTGCTCCAATAAAAGAAAATATAGACTTAGCAACTCCAAACCAATTATCTGCCTTGAAGAAGATGGGCTATGACAAGGATACTTCTAAATTAACCAAATATCAGGCATGGGTTTTAATAAAGGGAGGCAAGAAATCATGGAAGACAATGGCATCTTCGTAGAATCACAAGAAGAGTTAGAGAAGATAAGCTGGAATTTGTTGTTAAGGAGGGAGGAAGAATGAGAGTTGAAAAAGTATTAAGTTGGATAGGAATATACAAAGAACAAGGTAAATGGAATATAGATTTTAGACAAGTTTATTCAATAATTGGAATACTTTTTTTAATTGGATTAGGTTCTGATGCTTATTTATCTCAACCTATTTTCTGGGATAATTGGGGAATAACAAGTCCTTACATTACAAAGTTTATGATTATCTTTATGTTTTTTATAGTTGGTTATTACATTTGGGGATATTTAAGATTATTAAATAGAGTAAATAAATTGGAGAAAAAATGACAACCTATGAAGCAGTAGAAGAAGTATTGGAAGAGAACGAAAAGGCCAGAGATGACGATTTTCTCCTATGTGTTCATGTTTATCTCAAGCTCGGCTTCGCCCACAGAATCCCATTAGGCATAGTCATTCATTATGACAAGATAGAGTTTGCCCCTGCCTTTGAAACTATTACAAGATGCAGAAGACTGATACAAAATAGAGAGAAACGATTAAGAGCAACACCTGAAACAGAATTAAGAAGACTAAACAGGGAGATTGAACTGCATACATACTTCTCAAGCAAATCAACTAAATTAGATAGCTTTCCAGGAAGCTGGATGTTAGGATGACAGCACAAAAAGCTAAAGATACAGAATCGTTTTTTAGAGAAATACAATTAAGAGGAATGATAGCAAAGCAAAGTCCTTTTTATTGGATAAGATATAAGATTTATAGGATAAAAGAATATCTATATTATTATTTAACATGACACAAAAACAAACAAAACAAACAGAGGAGAGCAAAGAATGAAAACTAAAAAAGAAATACTAAAGATGACTGACTGGATGGATCTTGAAGGATACTGCAACAAGTCATATTACACTGCATTGAGCTACACGAAGAATTCAATATTCATTCACATTGGGCCTTATGCCGCAAAAAAGATGGATGTGCTGCCTAAAGTAAGGGAAATAATCACAATCGCAAAGGAGGTGCAATACAAATGAACAAAAAAGGATCTATTCTTAGCAAATTTATTGTTACAGTTCTGATTCTTCTTGCTTTGGCTATTCTTATCTTTGGTATTCCATACAAGACAGTTGTCAATGGAACGCATACAGGAATAATCACTGCAGTTGAAACAACAGGAATTTTCTTCAAGACAGTGACTGTTTATGTTAAGACATCTGCCTTCTCTTCTCAGGAAGACCAATATTGCCTGAAAAATCAATCATTGATTCCAATGCTGCAGCAATATGAGACTTCTGCTGAGAATGTCACAGTAACTTTTGACAGCTATCTTTGGAATGGATATTTACATTGCGGAGACGAGTCGGCAGTTGTAACAGGAGTGTTGAAATAAAATGCCAGAAGGAATAAAGATACGCGCTGTATCTAAGAAAGCTAAAAGGAAAAAGAAAAGATTAGTTAGACTAACCCTATTTTTGAGAAGATGGATGCCTCCTTTACATATGATTGAGCCATTTATGCTAATCCTTGCATTTGTAATTGTCACACCAACTCTTTTAGGAACTCCCTTTGCATGGCTCTTTGCTTTATGCGCCTTTGAAGTTGCAATGAGGGTTGTAACAAGTGATCTTGAAGAAATATTCAAAGATGAAATAAAAACAGAAGATATGATTGAAGAAAATAATATCCAAATCTCTCACCTGCAAAGCGATATAAAAAGATTGAGAAGAAAGATGAAAAGGCAGAAGAAGCTCAACAAACAATTAGAAAAACTGAAAGGAGGCTTCTCCAGAGGCAGAATTAAGAAGATTAAATCATGAGGTTGAATTGCACACATATTTCTCAAGTAAATCTGCTCGGATAGACACATTTCCGAATAGCTGGATGAGTCCATGACACAAACAACTAACCAACCAAATCCCTATAAACAACTAAGAAAAGAAATCATACAAATATATTATGAACTTGGAAAAACCTTAGAAAAAGTTGATAGGATATTAAAAAGATTACAGAACGAAACACAATGACAACACAAAAACAAACAAAACAAACAGAGGAGAGCAAAGAATGAAAACTAAAAAAGAAATACTAAAGATGACTGAAAAAGAACTTCAAGATTATAAATGGAGTTCTGATTTAGATATTAAAGAAGAGAAGAAAGAAACTAACTCTGACTGCTCTGACTGCTTTAACTGCTCTAACTGCAGAAACATAAAAACATATTCGAAGTTTATGATATGCAATGTTCAGCTTACAGAAAAAGAATACAGAAAGAAGATGAAGGAGTTGAAGAATGAAAACTAAAATAACTGAAACAGAAACAGAATACATAGTTAACGGCGACTTGATACTTACAGAAGATTTCAAGATTTCAAAGCATCTCATAGTTCATGGAGATGTTGAAGGAAAAGACGGCGAGAGATTTAACATAAATGCACGGAACATAGATGCAGGGAACATAAATGCATGGAACATAGATGCAAGGAACATAGATGCAAGGAACATAAATGCATGGAACATAGATGCAAGGAACATAAATGCATTGGACATAAATGCATGGAACATAGATGCATGGAACATAGATGCAAGGAACATAATCTGCGAAACTCGTGTTAAGAAAGATAAGAAATGCAAAACAATAGCGAGAATTTACATTAAAAATAGAAGCAAAATAAAGAGGAAAGAACATGACGACTGAAACAGAAACAGAATACATAGTTAACGGCGACTTGATACTTGAAGAAGATTTCAAGATTTCGAAAAATCTCATAGTTCACGGAAATATTAAAGGGAAAGACGGCGAGAGATTTAACATAGATGCATTAGACATAGATGCATGGAACATAGATGCAAGGAACATAGATGCAAGGAACATAAATGCAAGGAACATAAATGCAGGGGACATAAATGCATGGGACATAAATGCAGGGGACATAGATGCAGGGGACATAAATGCAGGGAACATAAATGCATGGAACATAAATGCATTAGACATAATCTGCGAAACTCGTATTAAGAAGTTAAAGGAATGCAAAACAAAGGCGAGAATTTACATTAAAAATAAAAACAAAATAGAGAGGAAAGAATATGACGACTAAAACAGAAATCTGCTCGTGTGGGCATGAAAGAAAAGAACATAAAAATGATTATTATATGATGGGTTCTCAAAAGATAGTTGAAGAAGATGTATGTTGGCATAAAGAAGGTAATTATTATAATTGCTCCTGTAAAAAGTTCACACCTCAAACTCCCGAAGACAAAAAGCCAAAAGTATTTATTGAAAGAGCAGAGCCATTAACAATAGAAGGAATAAGAGCAATTTGTATGAATGATGAAGATTATGCTAAATATAGAAAGGACAAAACTTCGGGGGATTTTTGTTTGAGTGATAAGATTTTGAGTAGAGTAAATCAAGTTAATGAACATTTTAAAGAATTAGATAAAAGGAAATTACCTTATGATATTAGAGAAAGAGCATTAATGACTTCTCTACCTTTGGTTATTCAAAATGATGTAAAAGAATTCGTGCGGAGATTGAAGTCTAAATTTAAAGATGGATGTGGAATGGGTTTTACTTGGAATGACCAAGATGCCACTTGTGGAGATGATTTTGAATATGAAGGTAAGATTAAAGTTATCTTATGTTCTACTTGTCTTGAAAAGATAAAAGAAATAGACAAACTGTGTGGTTCAAAATTATCAGGAGAAAAAGATGCCTAAGAAAGGATATATCAAAACAGAAGAGCATAGAAAGAAACTAAGTAATTCTATTTTAGAATCTGATAAGGGTTTTCAGAAAGGACATCAGACTTGGAACAAACAAGGGAAAGGCAGACTTAAAAGAAAGTTCAAGAGAGTAGAAGGCAAGATGATACTTAACTCTCATCACGTTTGGCTTATGCACAATAATCTAAAGACTATACCTAAAGGGTATATAATTCATCACAAAGACCTAAACTCTATGAATGATGACATCTCTAATCTTATCTTAATGACTGATATTGACCATAAGAAATTGCATGGAGAGTTAGATAGAAAACGATTTATGGCGGAGGAAAAATTAATATGATTAGAACTGAAATTTGTGGGTGTAAATATCTTTTGGATATAGATGGAACTAAAACTTTCGTAGCATTTTGTAAAGAACATTCTTTTCTTAATTTTGGAAGGCATCCAAATCAAATAAAACCAATTGTAAAATCGGGGGAAAAATTAAGCAAATGACACAAAAACAAATAAAACAAGAACTTAAGAGAAAGGTTGAAGAAAGAGATTGGATAATAATAGCATTAGTAATATTATGGTTTTTAACTTTAGCTTTTTTTAATATGGGTTTATGGTAAAATGACATACTCCCATACCCTAAAGGGTAGGGTATCTTAAAGAAAATGGAACTAAAGCAATTTATAAAACAAATACCAACACCAGAAGAAACACTTGTTGATTATGATAAAAAGATAGCCGAACAAAAAGCTGAATATTATAGAAAGAACAAAGACAAGATAGCCGAATATCGTAGAAAGAACAAAGACAAGATAGCCGAATATTTAGCTGAATATTATAGAAAGAACAAAGACAAGATAGCCGAATATTTAGCTGAATATTATAGAAAGAACAAAGACAAGATAGCCGAATATCGTAGAAAGAACAAAGACAAGATAGCCGAACAAAAAGCTGAATATTATAGAAAGAACAAAGACAAGATAGCTGAATATTTAGCTGAATATTATAGAAAGAACAAA